>WQZK01000194.1 GCA_009780765.1 Defluviitaleaceae bacterium | reverse complement strand
ACCCGCAATCTCAATAGATTATCTAGCATTTTAAATGCTTTATAATAAATTTTACATGGAAAGGAATGAAAAACATCATGAGTCTATTAAAAGATAAAAAAGTCATCATCATTGGTGACCGTGATGGTATTCCTGGCCCTGCAATCGAGGAAGTTGTTAAAACTGCCGGTGCAGACGTAATCTATTCTGCTACAGAATGTTTTGTCTGAACGGCTGCAGGTGCTATGGACCTTGAGAACCAAAAAAGGGTAAAAGATTTTGCTGATAACTACGGTGCTGAAAATTTAGTTGTAATTATCGGTGCGGCTGAAGGTGAAGCGGCAGGTCTTGCTGCTGAAACTGTAACAGCGGGCGACCCTACTTTCGCAGGTCCATTAACAGGAGTCCAGTTGGGACTTAAAGTTTATCACGTTTGTGAAGAAGAAGTTAAATCAGAAGTAAACGAAGAGCTATACGAAGAGCAAATCGGTATGATGGAAATGGTTCTTGATATCGACGATATAGCAAAAGAAATGAAAGCTATGAGAGACGAGTTCTGTAAATATCTATAATTCTCGTAACATGTCATTGCGACACCTCTCACCGTCATTGCGAGCGAAGCGAAGCAATCCATGTAAATGCTTAAAACATGGATTGCCGCGTCGGGCTTTAGCCCTCCTCGCAATGACGATAGTAACTTCATTTCAACTCTAATATCAATTGTGGTGGTATGGCTTTCATGCCACCATTTTTAAAATAAATATATTAGGATGTGAGTTTAGTATGACGCGTAAAAAAGCAGTAATAATTGGATGGACTATTCTTATTTTGTCAATAATTGCGGCGTTCATCTCAACTGCAAGAAGTGCTCTATTTGGTGATGCATTATTTAGCGATATAGACTTTTTGAGCTTTATTATATCAGCAGTGCCAACTATTTTTATATATTTTATAATTACTCACTACATTCTTAAAAATAAAGATGCTAAATAATAAATACTAATATCATATAAAAACATAGAAAGGCTGTGAAATACATGAACTCTGTTGTAAAAGCTGCGGCTTATACATTAGTTTATGCTCCGGACATGATTATTCATAACGGTTCAACTCAAACTACTGAAAGAATTGTAAACCCTAGCTCGGAGTATTTAACAAAAATCCCAGCACATTTAAGAAGCTTTGAGGATAATGTTGCATATGCTCCAAATCAAACGTATATCGGCAATATGACGCCTGATGAACTTGCTAAAATCGAAATGCCTTGGTACAACAAAAAAGTAGAAGGTGCAAACAGATTCGGCAAGTTCGGCGAAATTATGCCACAAGACGAATTTTTAATTTTACTGCAAATTTGCGACGTTTTTGACCTTGTAAAGCTTGAGAAAAACTTTGTTGAAAGAACTCGCCCTAATTTTGAAAAACATCCTCTTATGGGTGAAGATATTATCTCTAAAATTAAGCCAGGTGTTGAAATTGCTGAAATCGAAAATTTTGTTAATAACGAACATTCTGAAGGTTTATACCACAATCACGAATTAGTTGGTTATGTTAAACGTGCACATGATGTAGACCCTAGCTTAACGGCACACATCATCCACGAAAATCTTGTTTCTAAGGCAACAAGCGTTTTATCTCTTTTACATTTAGTTAAAAATTCTGGGCTTGAAAAATCGGAAATCGACTATGTTATCGACTGTTCTGAAGAGGCTTGTGGTGATATGAATCAACGTGGTGGCGGCAACTTTGGTAAAGCTGCTGCTGAAATTGCAGGCTTAACTCACGCAACTGGCTGCGATATTCGTGGCTTCTGTGCAGCTCCAACTCATGCTTTAATAAATGCAGCATCTTTAGTTAAAGCTGGAACATTTAAAAATGTTATCGTAACGGCTGGCGGAAGCACTGCAAAACTTGGTATGAACGGAAAAGACCATATCAAAAAAGATATGCCTGTTCTTGAAGATAATTTAGGCGGATTTGCAGTTTTAGTTTCTGCAAACGATGGCGTTAGCCCTGAAATTAACACGGATATAGTAGGTCGTCATTTAGTTGGCACTGGCTCTTCTCCACAGGCGGTTACATCTTCTTTAGTTTCTGAGCCTTTAGAGCGTGCAGGTCTTAAAATTACCGATGTTTGCAAATTCTCAGTTGAAATGCAAAACCCTGATGTTACAAAACCAGCTGGGGCTGGAAACGTACCAGAAGCGAACTACAAAATGATTGGTGCTTTAGCTGTTAAGATGGGTGCAATTGAGAAAACTGAACTTGCGGCTTTCCCTGAAAAGCATGGCATGGTTGGTTGGGCTCCTGTTCAAGGGCATATCCCTTCTGGTGTTCCTTATGTTGGATTCGCTCGTGAAGATATTTTAGCTGGCAAAGTTAAAAAAGCTATGATAATTGGTAAAGGTAGCCTCTTCCTTGGAAGAATGACTAATCTTTTTGATGGTGTTTCTTTCATAATGCAACCAAACTCGGGTGCCATTGCTTCAAATGCAGGCGTTTCTGAAGAAGAAATTAAAACAATGATTGCAAAAGCTATGAAAGATTTTGCGAAAAGCTTATTAGCAGAATAGAGGTGAAAGTTTTGAGTAAAGACATACAAAAAACGATTGCTAAGATTTTTACAGAAGTTTCAGATGGGCTTATGACAGGAAAGATGGGCAAACGCCCTAAAATTGCTGTTACAGGCATTGGCTCGGAGCATGGCGAACAAAATATTATGAATGCAGCACAATCTGCTTCTAAATACGGCATTGATGTAACTTTTATCGGAAGTTTACAAGAGAATGGTGTTACTACAGAACTTGTTAAAACAGAAGAAGAGTGCCACAACAAAATGGGTTGCTTGCTTGAAGAAAAGCAGGTAGATGCTGTTGTTACAATGCACTATCCTTTCCCAATTGGCGTTTCAACAGTTGGGCGTATTACAACGCCTGGCACAGGCAAGCAAATTTTTATAGCAACCACAACAGGTACTTCGGCGACAGACCGTGTAGAAGCTATGGTTAGAAACACAATTTACGGCATCATCGCCGCTAAATCTTGTGGAATTGCTCGCCCAACCGTTGGTATATTAAATATTGATGGTGCCCAACAAGTTTATTCGGTTTTAAAGCAGCTTGTTGAAAAAGGGTATGATATTAACTTTGCAGAATCGCAAAGAGCTGATGGTGGTTGCATCTTTAGAGGAAATGATATTCTAACAGGCTCGGCAGATGTTATTGTTTGTGATTCTTTAACAGGAAATATCATCATAAAAATGCTTTCTTCTTTCACAACTGGTGGTAGCTATGAAAGCGTTGGTTTTGGTTATGGTCCTGGTATTGGCAAAGGGTACGAAAAAATTGTTATGATTGTTTCTCGTGCTTCGGGTGTTCCTGTTATTGAAGGTGCTATTAGATACGCTGCCGACTTAGTTAATGGTGGATATTTAAACATTTTAAAATCAGAATGTGCAGCGGCTGAAAAAGCAGGGCTTAACTCTATTTTAGAAGCTCGCAAGGCGAGTGCTAAAAAAGATACTTCTGAAGAAGAAGTGATTGCACCTAAAGAAGAAGTAGTTACTGCACAACTTTCTGGCATCGATATAATGGATTTAGATGATGCAGTTAAATCTCTATGGAAAGTAGGCATCTATGCTTCTAGTGGCATGGGTTGTACTGGCCCAATAATTTTAGTTTCTGAGGCTAATGAACAAAAAGCTATGGAAATTTTAATTAAAGACGGTTGGATTACACAGTAATCTTTTAAAGGCGACGTATATAATTTGTATGTCGCCTTTTTTATAAAAAGAGAGTGAATATTGATGGATAAAAATAAACTATTAGATAAAAATCAAAAATTAATTGACATGGTGATAGAACGAGTAAAAAGAGATTTTAAAGACGATATTGCTATAATCGGGTTAACAGGCTCCTTTGCTACAGGAGATTTTAATGAAAAAAGCGACCTTGATTTGATTATAATAAACAATACTCGCCGAGGATTTGAAATTAGCTACTGTTT
>WQZK01000193.1 GCA_009780765.1 Defluviitaleaceae bacterium | reverse complement strand
TCTTTCGGCTTTGCTCAAGATGACAAAATTTAAGTTATGTCATGACTTGAGCAGAGTGCAAAGCACGAAGCCGAAGAATCTTAGCATTATTGTTGTATCGCAATATGTATCCCTCTTGGTACGATCTTTACAGAATGACAAAAAATTAAAACTGTTCACCAAACACAAAAACTGCTCTGCTTAAAATCTAAATTTTATCATGCTGCAAGAATTTCATTTTGTCTTTATCCTCAAGACCAATAAGATAGTCCGATGATACGTCAAAAAATTTACAAGGCTTAGTAACTCCATCTATATTAGGCTTGTTGCGTCCCTGCTCCCAACTTGCATAACAGGTTCTTGAAACACCCAACTCCTTAGCAGCTTCCTGCAATTTAAAAGGCTTGCCGTGCCACACACCCTTTGTATGCCTTAATTGATTGATAAAAGCGACAGCCCTATCAGCCATCGCTTTTCGGTTATGAAATGCGTTTAGTTATATCTCAATTTTTTTAGTTAATATTTAATCCTTGCGGCCAATTGATTGTAGGCTCTACATAAGTCGTGCTTGCAGTAACAATCAGTCCCTCTATATCCATTTTAAGGGATATTACTCTTCCCTGCTTGTCAAAAATCATGTTAAAATACATCGCCACACTATCCACATCACCATCAAAAATTAGAGTATAGCCGTTAGCATATTCTCGCCCGACAAAGGCTACTTCAACACCCTCTTCTTCTGCCCAAAAATTTAACAATATATTAATTTCCCAACCCAATGCTACCATCACAGGCCAATAAGACGACCTTGCTCCTGATGCACCAGCATAAAACTCTTGAGATGTCATTAAATTTCCATCTTTGTAATACCACCATTCATTATCAACAAGCATATTTTGATGATTTTCAAAGACTTGGAAAATTCTTGCCTCGTTGTCCATTTTAACTGTTACCTTTTCTCCCGCCCAGTCAACTTCGGCAGAAAGCCCCCCAACATTCAAAAAACTTTGATGGGCTGTTTGACTTGTCGACAAATCAACAGTATCGCTTAAATCAAGCATATCATTAATTCTCTCTTGACTTAATGCTCCAACAAACGCCCCCAGTATTGCATGCGGAGGTTCGCCACTAGAAACTTTGTGGTTAAAATGTGCCGACCACGACGAATCACTAGAATTTGAGCCATCGCCCATTGCTTTAACATAAAGACGATAAGTTGTTCCTGCTGTCAGTGTGGTAGGCAAAGCGAAAGTCGTCCCCTCTAAAACGGGAGTTGCAGTTCCAGTAGTACCTATGCGGACATTATAGGACTGTGCGTTTGGCACGGCGCTCCATGTCAAATTGCCGTCCGCAACTTGTAAATTAGCCGGTGCGGCTAGCGGCGTGGGCGTTGTACCTCCGCCGTTATTATCGCAAGCAACAAACACAAAAACTGTCATTACTAATGCGATTGCCAAAGCGATTGTTAATAATTTTTTCTTCATAAAAACTCCTTTTTTGCAAAAAATTGCAACAAAAAAGCCGCCTCCGCTCTTATGCGAAAACAGCCGCAAATTTTGACGAACATTCAAAAAGGTTACACTCTACAATGTGTGTGTGTGTGTGTGTGTGTGTGTGTGTGTGTGTGTGTGTGTGTGCAGCACGCACGCCACTCCTAATTTTATCATATTGTCATTGTTATTTTTCATAACCAACTATATTGTAGCAGTTTTTTGGGCTTTTCGCAAGCATTTCTGCGGTTTTTTTGAAAGTCTAAAACAAAAATTTTAGGCGTTGCTATCCATACACGCCTCCCATAAGCAAAAGGGCGCCAGTGCCCCCTTGCTTATTTTTTTTACCCCCGCTGCCCGTGCCTCGTCAACCGAAACTAATGCGTTGATAATAAGTATCTTGTCATAATTGTCTAGCTCTTCGGGAGCTAATTCGTTTTTCTCAAAATACTCGTCCTTTATGCGGTGGGCTTTGGTCATGTAGTTTATTCCGCCCAGCCAACCCATCGTACTCATTTTGGCAGTGGTGTAAGGGTAGCCGTTGTTTTCAATCGCCACTATGGCATCTTGGTCTTCTTTTTATAAAAACTCTATAAACTCTTTTACTGTAAGTCCTTTAATTTTCATTACGCTGCCACCTCCGCATATAAAGCTTCTCTTGTCTTAATCCTTTCTCTAAACGCAATTCTTTAAGTCTTTCTTTTAATAGTTTCATGTAGAAATTATATCATAGTCAATTAAAATAACTTGGCACTACAAAATATCTACAGTGTAATGCTGTCATGGAAAAGAAAATTAATACAAGGACACTAGATGACATAGGGTTAGAAAATATGCATATTGAACATCTTTTTGAAATTGCAGATTACTTTGCCGCCAAGCTATATGTTTATAATGAACAATCATCACTAAAAACAATTTCATATTTGAGGACGCTTCTTTATTGCGGAAAACTACTGACATCAAATCAAGAAGAAAATATTTTAGACTCACAGTTTAATTTGACATAAATATATACAATAGATAATTTTAAGTATTTTAATTTATTGCTTAAAATCATTTGCGTTTTTAATTTGTATGTGATAATATTGTTAGGTTAAAGACAAAAAACAGATAAACTTTAAGGAGAACCCTAAATCGTGCCTAACATAAAATCAGCAAAAAAAAGAGTGCTTGTTAATCAAACTAAAAACCAACTTAACCGTGCTACTATTAGCGAGGTTAAAACTGCTATAAAAAAATTCAATAATGCTATTGATACAAATAATATTGCTGAAGCTGAAAAACTGTTGCCAATGGCGATGTCTGTCATTGACTCTGCAGTATCAAAAGGTGTATTGCATAAAAATAATGCTGCTAATAAAAAATCTAATTTATCTAAACGTTTATCTGATGTAAAATCTGGTAAAATAACTATCGTTATTAAAAAAGACAATAAAACTGTTGCAGCAGAAAAAGCAAAAGCAGCTAGAGAAGCTAGAGAAGCTATAAAAGCTGAAAATACTAAAAAAGCCGAAGAGCGTGCTTTAGCTAAAGAAGCAACTGGCGCAAAAGACAGCAAGAAAAAATTGACCGCTAAAGAAACTAAAAAAGCAGCAGCAATTGCAAAAGATAAAGAAACAGAAAAAGCTGAAAAAGAAGCTAAAGTAGCTAAGAAAACTGCAGAGAAAAAAGCAGCCCCTAAAGCAAAAGAAGAAACAACTCCGAAAGCAAAAACTACAGAAAAAAAAGCTCCTGCAAAAAAGAAACCTGAATCTAAATAATAAAAATTTAAATATTATAACCCCGTCACATTTGGCGGGGTTTTTTATAGCATAAGAAAAATTGTGATGTTTGAGAATATATGCGAGCTCAAAAAAACCCGTCCTATGCAGGGGCGGGGCGACTAGCCCCTTTTTTTATGACCTATGGATTATAGATGTGAAAAGAACAAAAGCCCCAAACCCTGCTTTTAAGATTTTTTTATTGCAGATAAATAAAACTAATATTATATGAGATTTTTCACCCTAAGCTCAGAATGACATTATCTCAATCAGATTTTATTATTCTAACTTACTGCATCATTCTAAGCAAAGTGTTTATGTCATCTTAAGCGCAACGAAAAATCCCAATATGTAGTAGTCTATGTTAGGCGATGCACCATGTTTGCCGTCTTAAGAAAGAAGAGTTCCCGACAGGATGACAAAATTAATAATATACTATTAAAAACAGAAACTATAAAGTCATCGTGCTTGCTATTCCTTCACTCTAACGAGGCTTGGCTTGGCAAAAAAATCTAATAATCTCATCGGTTCTCATTTTACTTTTTTGTTTCTGGAATAAAACCGGTGGACTAAAGCCCACTTCCCTCACTTAGAGGTTCGGCTTTTTTGAGTTAGCTATCCTTTTCACGCAGACGTTTTTTCCTATACTAGAACAAAAGTGCCCTTAGGGCACATAAGCCCGTGCTATGAGGTCTTCGCGGGCTTGCGCCTTGCGGCACTTCGGCATCTTGCATTTGCGCACTTTTTGTTGATGCTAGCAGCCTTCCTTCACATCGA
>WQZK01000192.1 GCA_009780765.1 Defluviitaleaceae bacterium | reverse complement strand
GTTTGCGACCCTTCACTTACAGGGTTATTCGTTCATGAAGCTTTTGGGCATTTAAGCGAGGGTGATTCGCTTTCTAAAGATCCTGAATTTTTAAAGGCAATGACTTTAGGCCGTGTTTTAGGCCGCCCTATTCTAAACATTTATGACACAGGCGATATTATGACAAGCCGTGGCGGAATGGTTTACGACGATGAGGGCGTAGCGTGCCGCCGTGCTGAACTTGTAAAAGAAGGCGTTTTGGTTGGACGTTTAAATAGCCGTTGGTCGGCTGCTAAGTTGGGTGAAGAAGTTACGGGTTCTGCCCGTGCATTAAACTACATCCACCCGCCAATTGTACGTATGCGTAGCACTTGTATCGAAAGTGGCGACAGCACTTTTGAAGATATGATTAAAGACATTAAGCTTGGTGTTTATGCAATTGGCACAGGTGGTGGTGAAACAAATGGCGAAATGTTTAACTTTGCTGCAAGCTATGGCTACATGATTAGAGATGGCAAGCTTGCTGAACTGGTTAGAGATGTTAAGCTTCAAGGTAATGTTTTCACTACAATGGAAAATATTGATATGATTGGCAACGATGCTGGCGATAAAGATGGCCCAGGAGGCTGCGGTAAAGGCGAGCAAGCACCACTACCTACTAGTGGCCGTTGTCCGCATGTTCGTATACAAAACTTAATAGTAGGAGGCGTGAGATAATGGATATTACAAAAAATATGCCTCAAGGGGCAAGCTATGAATTTAGTAGCGAGCGTAAAAAACGTAATAGCGTGCAGTATGCAGGAAATAATTTTGAGCAAATAGTGCAAAGAGATAACACAGCTCAAACTTTACGCCTATTACATGAAGGTAAAATTAGCACTGTTATGAGCTCTAAGCTTGGGGCAGAAGAAGAAATGATGAAAGATGCAGCTGAAGCAGTTAAATTTGGCTCGCCATATGATGAAACATTTGCAGAAGCCACAGAAATTAAAGAGCTTACTCTAGCAGATGATACTGATATGAGTGCAGAACAAATGATTGATATGATTGATGGCCTTGTTAAAGACGTGCAAGCTATTGATAGCCGCGTGGTTGTTGGTGGTGGACTTAGTCGTGAAATTACAGAAACAACTCTAAAAACTAGCAATGGTTTTGACCATAGTTATAAAAAATCTATGTGGTCTTGCTGGGCATCTCTTAGTTATGTACAAGGCGATGATAGGTTAGGCATTTGGGCAGATGAAGTTTCTATGCGTCCTGATTTTGACCTTAAAAAGCTTAAAGAAGAGTTAGCACAAAAACTTGAATGGTCTAAAAATATTGTTCCTTTTGAAGCTGGAGCTTACCCTGTTATATTTACACCAAGTGAGGTTGGCTTTATTATTAATCCTATAATTGCATCGTTAAATGGTACGGCTATTCATGCAAAAATGTCGCCATGGACTGAAAAGCTAGGGCAAGAACTTTTAGACCCAAGGTTTACACTTATAGACGATGGTTCGATTGATAATTCGCATACATCAAAGCCATTTGACATGGAGGGTGTGCCAACACAGCGTAACACTCTAGTTAAAAATGGGCATATACAAGATATTTTACTTAACAAAAAAGTTGCTACTCAATTAGGCAAAAAAAGTACAGGCAATGCAGGTCTTCATGGAATTACTGCTAATTACTTAATGTTAGAAGCAGGATTAAAATCTCTTGAAGAAATGATAAAATCTATCGATTATGGAATGATAATTGATAACTCTATGGGTGCTTGGAGCGGTAATCCTTATGCTGGAATTGTTTCTGGAACAATAACTATGGGGCTTAAAATTGAGAAAGGCAAGATTGTTGGGCGTGTGAAAGACTGCATGTACACAGTTAACTCGTTCGAGCATTTTGCTAAACATCTTGTTGATTGCTCTGTAGAAAGAAAACAAGACCAAGTTATGGGTGTTTCTGCACTTCTGCCTTATGTTATGTTAAATGATGTTGTTATTTCTACAAAATAAAAGTAAAGAATAATTTTAGAGCCTGTATAAATTTATGCAGGCTTTAATAGTACTGAGAGGATGAAACGCAATGAAGTTTTCACAAATGCCTTACGAAAGGCCAGCGTTTGAAGAGTTAAATTTAAAGCTTAGAAGTTTTTTAGAGCGTTTTAAAAATGCAAAAACATTGGAAGAATGTTTTGCCGTATATAAAGAGTATGATGAGTATTGTGCCGATTTTGGTACGGCATCTAGTTTGGCGTATATTAGAAACACTATGGACACTACCAACGAATTTTACGACAAAGAAATTGAATACTGGAATATGACTAGCCCAAAACTTCAAGAAATTTTTCAAGAATTTACAGAAGCTTTGCTAAATTCACCATTTAGAAAAGATATGGAAAATGCTTGGGGTTCTTTGATGTTTAACAATGCAGAAATAGAGCTAAAAACATTTAAACCTGAAATTATAGAAGATTTGCAAGAAGAAAATAACCTTTCTACTGAATATGATAAGCTTCTAGCTTCTGCACAAATTGAATTTGACGGTAAAACTCTAACACTTGCAGAAACAGGGCCATATTTTGAAAATCCAGACCGCGAGATTCGTAAAGCCATCCAAGAAGCCACTGCAAAATGGTATTTAAGTAATTCTGAGCAGTTAGACAATATATTTGATAAATTAGTAAAGCTTAGAACAGAGATGGCAAAAAAACTGGGATATGAAAATTTTGTAGAACTTGGATACTATCGTATGCAAAGAAATTGCTATGATAAAGATATGGTTGCAAAGTTCCGCAAAGGTGTAGAGGAGCATATTGTTCCTATTATAACAGAGCTGAAAAAAGAGCAAGCAGAGCGTATTGGTGTAGATACAATAAAGGTTTACGATTCAGCATTTGAATATCCAGACGGAAACGCAAAACCAACAGGCACTCCAGATGAAATATTTGCACATGCAAAAAAAATGTATCACGAGTTGTCAGACGAAACGGCTAAGTTTTTCGATTTTATGTTAGAAAATGAGCTTTTTGATGTTTTAACACGTCCTGGAAAATCCGGTGGTGGTTATTGCTCTTCGCTTCCTAAATACAAATCTCCGTTTATTTTTGCCAATTTTAACGGAACATCTGGCGATATAGACGTTTTAACGCACGAAGTAGGCCATGCACTTGCTTCATATGTGGCGAATGATATTTATCCGTCAGACTTAAAAAGCTACTCAATGGAAACAGCAGAAATACACTCGATGTCTATGGAGTTTTTCACTTGGCCTTGGATGGAAGGTTTTTTTGGAGAACAGACTGAAAAGTATTATGATAGCCACCTGTCAAATGCACTAACGTTTTTGCCATACGGTGTAATGGTTGATGAGTTTCAGCATAAGATATATGAAAACCCAGACATGACACCTACAGAGCGTAACGAATACTGGCTTGAATTAGAAAGAAAGTACAGACCATGGCTAGACCTTGAAGATACTCCGTTTTATGAGGAAGGTCGCCGTTGGCAATCTCAGGCACATATTTATATGGATCCGTTTTACTACATTGATTATGCCTTAGCACAAATAATTGCATTTAGTTTTTGGGCAGAAAATCAAAAAAATCCTAAGCCTGCATGGGATAAATACAGGAGATTATTAGGTTTTGCGGGTACAAAAACATTTTTAGAGCTTGTTGAAGATGCAGGGCTTAAAACACCGTTTGAACCTGATAATATTAAGATTATAGCTGATGCTGTTATCACTTGGCTTAGTGGCAGGAAATAATTAAGCTGGATTTATTGGATGTCATTAGAGTTGTTCTGAAATTAGAAATAAGCCGAATATTGTCATTAGACATGTAATGAAAAGTTGGGCTGAAACTAGGAATTTCTGATAGTCATTGCGAGGGCTTTGCCGCTAAAAAACTCTTGCATGGTAGTGCCCGAAGCAATCCAGTGCTGCAACTTGAAAGTCTTATTTTTTCTTAAAATTATAACACATTTTTAGGTTTTGCACTGGATTGCTTCGGGCATGAAATGTAGTACTATTATAGTAATTGAGCCCTCGCAATGACTATCAGAAATTCCTAGT
>WQZK01000191.1 GCA_009780765.1 Defluviitaleaceae bacterium | reverse complement strand
TCTTTCGTATGCCGAACGGTTCGACCAATGGAAAAATGCCAAAGAAGGCAAAGTTTCTGTTATGATTGGCCCGAGAAGTGCTATTTTTGCACCATTTTCAAACCTTGGGATAATTATTATCGATGAAGAGCACGAAACAAGCTATAAGTCCGACACAACACCAAAGTTTGATGCACGAGAAATTGCGGTTAAACTTTCGGAACTAACAGGTGCAACGCTTGTTATGGGTTCGGCAACGCCTAGCATGGAAAGTTATTTTAAAACACAAAATAATGAGTATAATTTGATTACACTTGAAAAACGTGTAAATGGCAGTTTTCCTGATGTTAAAATTGTGGACATGCGTAAAGAGCTGCTAAACGGCAATAAATCCATTTTTTCTGAAGAATTATTTTCCGCAATTAAAGAGAACATAGAAAATGATAAACAAACTATATTGTTTTTAAATAGGCGTGGTTACTCAACTTTTGTATCGTGCAGAAAATGCGGATGCGTGATGGAATGTGAAGATTGTAATATTAACTACACTTATCATATTTATAACGATAAACTCATTTGTCATTACTGCAACAAACGGCTTAAAAACCCCGAAAACTGCCCGCAATGCGGTTCTAAATATATCAAATATTTTGGCGTTGGAACACAGAAAATAGAAGATGAAGTTAGGGCACTTTTCCCGAACGTAGAAGTTTTGCGAATGGATATGGACACAACGCAAAAAAAACACGCCCATGAAAATATTTTAGAAAAATTTAGGCGAAAAGAAGCACAAATTTTAATCGGCACACAAATGATTGCAAAAGGGCTTGATTTTCCTGATGTTACGCTAGTTGGCGTTGTTGCGGCAGATATTTCACTAAATTCGTCCGACTATAAATCAGGTGAGCAAACTTTTCAGCTACTTACACAAGTTTCTGGCCGAGCAGGTCGTGCAGATTACAAGGGCAAAGTTTTTATACAAACATACAACCCTGAGCATTACGCCGTTTTATATTCGAAAGATAATGATTATGATAACTTTTTCGAGCATGAAATTGCTCTTAGAAGGCAAATGAATTATCCACCATATAGCCATATTTTTTCGGTTTTGTTTACTTGTGAAAATGAGAAAAAAACAATTCAATCTTTATTTAGGCTTAAAGAAATTTTTGACCATTTTAACAAAAATAACGATTTTGAAATTTTAGGCCCATCTCCCGCAATTATTTCTAAAATTAGGCGAAGATATAGGTGGAAGATAATTGTTAAATCTAACGACGAAACAAGACTTAAAAATTACGTTTTATACTGCGTCGAAAAGCTTAAAAGCTTGGACGATGTTTCTGATATAAATATCAACTTAACGCTAAACCCGCTAAATAGTGTATAGAAAGGATTTTTAAAATGGCTGTTAGAACAATACGCCTTAAAGGCGACGAAATTTTAAGAAAAAGATCGAAAGAAGTTAAGGTTATAGACCAAAAAATACTCGATTTATTAGACGATTTAAGAGATACCATGATTGATAGAGATGGCATTGGCATTTCTGCGGTTCAAATTGGCTCTTTAAAGCGCGTTGCACTTATCACAGGCGAAGATGATGAAATTATCGAGCTTATAAATCCCGTTGTTTTAGAAGCTTCGGGCGAGCAAGCTTTTGAAGAAGCTTGCCTTAGCGTGCCTAATTTTCATGGCGAGGTTTTGCGCCCTGATTACGTAGAGATGGAGGCACTTGACAGAAACGGCGATTTACAGTATTATGAACTAGAAGGCACTTACGCCGTTATTTTCATGCACGAACTAGACCATTTAGACGGAATTTTATACACCGATAAGCTTATCGAAAAAGACGAATAAAAGGCGGTAAAACTATGAAAATTGTATTTATGGGTACGCCTGAATTTTCGGTACCTACTCTTTTAGCACTTAGTAAACATCACGAAGTTGTTGCAGTTATAACCCAGCCTGATAGGAAAAAAGGGCGTGGAAAACAGATGCAAGCACCACCTGTTAAAGAACTTGCACTAGAACTTTCGATACCTGTTTTACAACCAGAAAAAATTAAAAATGCAGAGTTTGTTAAAATTTTAAAAGAAATAGAAGCAGATATTTTTGTGGTTGTGGCTTATGGGCAGCTTTTATCACAAGAAATTCTTGATATGCCAAGGCTTGGCTGCATTAATATTCATGCTTCGCTTTTGCCTAAATATCGTGGCCCTGCTCCTATTAATTACGCCATTTTAAATGGTGATAAAACAACAGGTATCACCATTATGCAGATGGATTTAGGGCTTGACACAGGCGATATTCTATTAAAAGAAGAAATTAAAATCGAAGAAGATGACACCAGTGAAACACTTTACACAAAACTTTCTGGCTTAGGGTCAAAATCAGTTATAACGGCTCTTAAAAGTATAGAAAACGGCTCTATTATAAGAGAAAAGCAAGACGATTCCGTATCTTCCTACGCACCTATGCTTACAAAAGAGATAGGCAAAATAGATTTTAGTAAAACAACTGAAGAAATATTAAATTTAATCAGAGGCCTACAGCCTTGGCCTTCGGCTTATACTAGCTTGAATGGTAATGTTTTGAAAATTTTTGAAGCTTCTATGATTGAACAAAGTTATGATGGCAAATTTGGCGAAATTGTTGAGATAAACAGCCATGGAATTTATGTAAAAACTGTTAATTCTGCTATTATCATCAAAGAGCTACAGCCACAGGGCAAAAAACGCATGAAAACTTCTGATTTTCTTAATGGAACTTCCATCAAATTGGGCGATACTTTTACTTAACTATAGAATAGAAAGGATTGATTTTTATGCCATTTATACCGTTTTTATATTTCGATTTAACTTTTGTAGTTTTAATACCTGCCATAATTGTGGCAATGATTGCAAACCAAATGATTAAGTCAAATTATATAAGATATGTTGCGGTTTATTCGAGAAGAGATATAACAGGTGCTGAAGCGGCAAGAAAAATTTTAGCATCTAGAGGTATACATGATGTTGCTGTGGAAAAACTAGCACCAAAAAACCCTGATGCCTTTTGGGCTCCACCACAAAGAAGGCATGAAAGGCATGATAATCTTGACATTGCTAACCTTAAAGACCATTACGACCCACGCTCAAGAACAGTTCGCCTTTCAGAGCTTGTGTACGAATCTACGTCGTTATCAGCTCTTGCAATAGCTGCTCATGAAGCAGGGCACGCCGTGCAACACGCCGAAAGCTATGCCCCATTAATGCTTCGAAAAGCACTTGTTCCAGTTGTTAATTTTACAAGCCGAATTTCTATTCCGTTATTTTTTACAGGTATAGCTCTTGGTGCATTTATTCCTGATTCGTATATCGGTATTATATTTATGCAGCTTGCAATCTTATTTTTTGGTGGAGTTGTGCTTTTTCAGCTTGTAACTTTGCCTGTTGAATTTAATGCCTCAAAAAGAGCTCGCCTTTTACTTTTAGAAAACTACTGCATCGACGAAGTGGAAGTTAAACCAATTAAAAAAATATTAAATGCAGCAGCATTCACCTATATTGCCGCCGCCCTCACTTCCCTTCTAATGCTTCTAAGAATTTTACTTATTTCAAACAGGCGTAGGCGCTAAATAAGGTAGTGGCTCAAACTGTGAAGAGCAAAGCTCTCCTTGTTTTCGCCTGCTACCTTTTCGCCTAAATCAGGATTTAGGCGAGTTTGCGACTTCGTCGCTAAAAGTGCAAAAAAATTTGAGATAAATTTGAGACTTTTGATAGTTGTTTCTTTGTTATAATAGTATTGTGGAAAGTTAGGTAGTGGCTCAAACTGTGAAGAGCAAAGCTCTCCTTGTTTTCGCCTGCTACCTTTTCGCCTAAATCAGGATTTAGGCGAGTTTGCGACTTCGTCGCTAAAAGTGCAAAAAATTTGAGATAAATTTGAGACTTTTGATAGTTGTTTCTTTGTTATAATAGTATTGTGGAAAGTTAGGTAGTGGCTCAAACTGCGAAGAGCAAAGCTCTCCTTGTTTTCGCCTACTACCTTTTCGCCTAAATCAGGATTTAGGCGAGTTTGCGACTTCGTCGC
>WQZK01000190.1 GCA_009780765.1 Defluviitaleaceae bacterium | reverse complement strand
GTTATGTACAATGCAAGAAATACTATAAGAATTATTGCCACAAACCAATTAATCCTTAAAAGTATTATGAATGGAGCTAAAAACATTCCTACATTAACGATAACATTTTGAAGTATCGAAATACAGAATGTTATCACCCTACTTGCATCATAATTAACTTTTTGGTTTAGACCTGCTGCATCGCTATTTTGTATAAATGATAATGACAAGTTCTGTATATGCTCTATAGTATCACGATTTATTTCGTAACTTAGATTTGCTTGTGTTTTTATATACAAAAGAGAAGTTGCATATCCGAGTAAAATTTTAGATAGGCTTAGACTACCAAAAATAATACAAAAACGTATAACAACTTCTAAACTGCCGCCAGCAATTAAATTATCAAGAAAACTACCCGTAATATACGGTGAAGCAATGCTGATCGCAGTTATTATTAAGGTTAATAATACATAAATTAAAATTGAAAACTTATATTTCAGTATATATTTATTACAAAATTTAAATACTTTCAAAATATCACCTCGTACATCAAAACTAGGCCGCCTTTTACATTAAGGAGGCCTAGTTTCAAATTTTATACTGCTTCTGCAACTTTTTCTTTACTTGCTATATAATCTTCATAAGCAAATTTAAGTTTTTCGGTTAAATTGTGAATTGTGTGTAAACACTCGGCATCATTTTTATCGAAATATTTTAAAGGACAACCACCACGACAAATCGGGTAAAATTTACACTCAAGACATTTATCTTGTGGCTCAATCAAAAGCCATTTTGTATGCTCCCCGTTAAAGCTTAAACCATTTGTTACACTGCCAATATTTTTATCTATATGATCGGCTTCATTCCAGCATTTATACAAATATCCATCAGGCCCGACTACAAAGCCACTTAAGCTATCTCCACCACAAAAATTCCCTCTTACTCTTGGGTAAGCTGCATATTTTATAGAATTTCTATCATATTGAGACTTCTTCTTTAGATTCTCCATGTCTATACTTGAAAATTCATTTCCATAGAAGCAAGTTGTTTTGGTAACATCATAATCATCGTTGTCATCACGAACAGGAGCTAAGTAAAATGAAGGACTGTTAACCCATTTTTTTTCATTATAAAAAAAGTTGGTTAATTCATCCAAAGAACTAAGATTTTCTTTATCAACATTTATACGAACACTTATGTTAAACAAATCCTTGCAGCTTTCAATATTATTAACGATAATATCAAAGCTATCTCTACCGTCTCTTAAAATTCTTCGCTTGTTATGGAACTCAGGCATACCATCAATTGTTATTTGTGCAAAAGATACTTTATACTCTTTAAGTCGCTCACCAGTTTCTCTATCAAGCAAAGCTCCATTAGTAACAATACCTGCGGCATAACTTATCTCCAACTCTTCACATAGCTTTATAAACTTTTCTGACAAGTTGTAAATGGCATCTTTGTTCATAAGTGGCTCTCCACCATACCAAGTTACACCTAGATTCTTGCAATTATTCATTTTTATGTAGTTTTCAGAAAACTTATAGACTGCTTCCTGAATTTCTTCCGTCATATATTTTTCAACCCTATTTTCATAACAATAAGGGCAAGCCATATTGCAATCCATTGTAGTGGCGATTGTTAATGAAAGTGTCTTATTTGAAAATCTTTGTGCTTTTGCCATAAGGTTTAAGCAGTCTAATTCATTTATATTTTTGTCTATAATGTAGCCTGCTTTTTTCATTAAACTAATGTTTCGTTTATCTTCATCATTTTCCACAGTGTTAATATTGATTTTCTCTATGTTCTCATAAATATTTTGAGATGGAACATCCATGATACTAAATAAGGATGTTATTGTATTAAATATAAGTTTATTTCCATTTGATAACGTTTCAACTTCAATATTATAATTTGATTTTTTTAACATATTCATCCTCCGTTTAAGCTAAAGATACCATAATGCAGATAATTTTATAATTAATTTAGAAATTTACAACACAAATATGAATGCCAAAGCACACATTTATAATACATGGTAAAACATCAATTACACAAGGGAAAAATGGGCATCCTCCACCTCCACCAGATATTGGAGGTAATGGTTCATGTGACTCCCACGTTGGGTTTAACATATCTTGATTGATTATTTCCATAATTACACCATCCTTAAAATTTAAAAATTATACCTAAAGCAGTATGTTCTGAATTTAAAAAGTAACAAAAATTCAAAACTATCTACATTATGGACAATATTTATATTCAACTTTAAAAAACGCTAAATTGTATTCATTAAAACATGAACTAAAATTGCACTAAATAAGTCTCTTTTTATTGCAAAGCTAGTGAGTATCAATCCCATAATTGTCAAGCTTATTAATCTAGCAACGATATGTGGTGTACCTAATGAAACATGGTATATTGCAAATGGGATTATTAATATAAGGTTAATTAATATTGCATTTAATTTATTATAATTATCCTGTTTCCCACCTATTATAAAAATACATAGTGAGAATAAAAACATTCTAAAAACAACTTCTTCTGAAATACCTGGTTGGAAAGCATGAATAAATCCCATAAAAGCCAATGTTCCGAAATTAAGATACATTATTACAAAAAACAATACAAATGCTAAAATAGATATAACTAATCCTTCACCAGAAAACTTTTTGAATGTTATCATTCTTACTTCACTATTTGCAAACAAAAGTGAAGCTGCTATATACGAAGATAGTGTTGTGGAAAACATCAAAATTCGTATGCTCATAAACTGTCCAAAGTGAAACATTGACAATATCCCTAAAATGACTCCAACTATTATATATTTACGCTTTAAATAAGCTCTTCTGATAATAATTATATAAGCTGATGTAGCTATTACAACTCCATGGAATACGAGAACCAGCCTAAACGCATGTGGCTCTGTTAGCCCTAAATGAGATAAATCAATTCTTGTTGGAATCAGTGAATTGACTAGCCATAAAAGTATAAGAAAAGTGAATAACCCCAATAACTTTAAACGCATTGATAGCATTCTTTCATTCATAGTTAAGCTCCTTTATGTTTTATTGAGAATAGATACCATAATGCAGACGTATTAAGTGAGTTAGTATCAATTTGAAATATTTTTCAATAATTTATAAATTCTACATTTATCGTGGATTTATAAAACATACGAATACTCCTTGGCAACCAACATCATGTGCACAAATCACATTAATAAAGCAATCATTTGTACACTCTACATGCCAACACGCATTAAATCGAGGGCAGCCGCCTTGACCATCTGGTCCTGGGGGTTCGTGGTTATTGAATGGACTTATAAAATCAGAATTAATAATTTCCATATATTTTTCCTCCTAATTAATATAAAATATCATTGTCAAGCTCTTAAAAAAAAACGGGACACATAAAAATAAAACAAACATCATGTGCACAAATCACATTAATAAAGCAATCATTTGTACACTCTACATGCCAACACGCATTAAATCGAGGACATCCGCCTTGGCCATCTGGTCCTGGGGGTTCGTGGTTATTGAGTGGACTTATAAAATCAAAATTAATAACTTCCATGCTATTTCCTCCTAAGTACAAAATTTTGTATAAGCTATAAATTAAAACCAGTATAATATTGCAAAGTTATTGCAAAATCATCTGCATTATGGCCGATATTAATAATATAAACAACAAATAATAACTTTTATAGATTTGTTTAAATTATATTAAATCTTTAAGTCGTTAATTCACTTTATCATATTATAACTTTATTGTCAACATAATTTTACATAAAATTATTATTTTCATGCTTGATGTGCCATTTTTTGACTACTTAATTAGCCATAAATAAAAAAAGCACTTTTCGCAAGTATAGGAAAAAGTGCTTTAATTATTTATTTTTCATACTAATTAGTGATTTAATATTGTTAAGTATAAAATCTTCTTCTGCTTCACTAAGTTCTTCCCAGAGATATATTACTTCACTTAGCCTAGGATTAAGAATAGGCGTCATTTCATTAATTATTTCATATTTTTCATGCATTAATTCATGAACTGTAATTCCGAAGATTT
>WQZK01000189.1 GCA_009780765.1 Defluviitaleaceae bacterium | reverse complement strand
CGTGGAACAGGCTATGTTTTTGATGCTAAAGAGGTAACATCATGAAAAAAGCTTTAATTGTAATTTTAGCTATAGCACTTGTGGGATTTGTGGCAACATTTTTTGCGTTTAGACAGGGTGTAGAGGAGCCAGATGCAGTTTTGATTCATTTTGCGGCACAGAGTGCAATTGAAGCCGATACTCCGCAAGAAGCCATAGCTATACAGACCGAGTTTTTAATGCAATCGTTTGAATATATGGACACAGCAAGGCGTGAAAGGGACAACGCCTTGCAGCTTTTTGTATACTTAATTATTTTTACGCTTACCATAACGAGTATTTTGTTATATTTGTATTATAAGCAAAGAATTTTAGCACCGTTTTATAAACTGCAAAGCTTTGCAAGCCGCGTTGCTAGTGGTAATTTAGATATTCCCTTAGAAATGGATAAAAGCAACCTGTTTGGGGCATTTACAGAAAGCTTTGATTTAATGCGTGAAGAGCTTAGAATAGCCAAGGAAAACGAATATAAGGCTAATCAAAGTAAAAAAGAGCTTGTGGCATCTTTAAGCCATGATATAAAAACGCCGCTGGCATCTATAAAATCGGGCGTAGAGCTTCTTCTGGTTAAGGCAAGTAGCGATAAAGAAAAAGAGATGTTTAATTCGATAAACGTAAAGCTTGAGCAGATAGATGATTTGGTTACAAACATGTTTCACGCAACACTTGAAGAAATGCAAGCATTAAGCGTAACACCTATAGAAATTTTAAGCACAGAAATACCTAATTTGTTGAGGGGTGCAGATTATAACAAAAAAACAAGCTCATTTAGAGTTCCAAATTGCATTGTTTTGGCGGATTTAATGCGGCTAAGACAAGTGTTTGATAATGTGATAAGTAATTCGTATAAATACGCTAACACATCTATTGCGATTAGTGCACTTATAGAAGAGCAATATTTAATTATTGATATTCAAGATTTTGGTTCAGGCGTGCTAGAAGAGGAACTACCACTATTGTTTAACAAGTTTTACCGTGGGAAAAACACCGAAAAGCTTAGCGGATACGGGTTAGGGCTTTATATATCAAAATATTTTATGACAGAAATGCTTGGTGGAATTGAGTGTTATAACAATAGTGATGGATTTGCGGTGAGGCTACTGCTTAAATTAGCTTAAATAAAATTTGAGACAAATTTGAGACTTTTGAGGGGTACTTCTGTGTTATTATAGTATTGTGGAAAGTTGGGTATGGCTGAAAAACTTGTTATGATGATGTATAGGCACTTCGTCATCCCGTGCTTGACACGGGATCTTAGATTGCGGATCAAGCCCGCAATGACGATTAGTGAGAGAGCTAATTTCGTTACTATGCTATTGATGACAGTATTTACAATTATGCGAAATTATCGAAAATCAGCTTAAACAGGTTCAAGGTTACGAATATTTCTTTCAGAAATATTCGTATTTGGGCAGGAGTCTTCTTTGCCTTTGGTAAAAAATATTTAAGGTTCAGTTAAGGTTTGGTTAAAGTCTAATTAAGGTTTGGTGAGTTATAATAATATTATACAAACTATAATATTAGCACATTAAACAATATTAGTGCATTTAAAGGAGTTTTATTATGAAAAAAACTATTTTAGCAACAAATAAACTGTGCAAGACTTTTTCAAACGGCGGTTTGCAACAGCATGTTATTAAAAACCTTGACTTAGAAATTTACGAAGGTGATTTTACTGTTATAATGGGTCCATCTGGCGCAGGAAAATCAACTTTGTTATATGCCTTGTCTGGTATGGATAAGCCAACCCTTGGCACTGTTAGCTTTTTGCAAAAAGACATAAGTAGCCTTTCTAACGATAAGCTTGCAGTGTTTCGCCGCGATAATTGCGGATTTGTATTTCAACAAACTTATCTTTTAGACAACATGAGCATATTAGACAACATAATGTCTTGTGGCCTATTAGTTAGCAAAAACCGAAAAGATGTGGCGGAAAAAGCGAAAAAACTTCTAAAAAGCTTCGATTTAAGTGAAGCAACATGGCGTAAGTTTCCGTCGCAGGTATCTGGTGGAGAGGGGCAGCGGGCAGGCATAGCTCGTGCTCTTATAAATAACCCTAAAATTGTTTTTGCAGATGAGCCAACAGGTGCGTTAAACTCTGCCAATGGTCAAGCTGTTCTTGATACTCTTTCAGAAATCAACAATAGCGGTCAAAGCATTGTTATGGTTACGCATGATATTCGCTCTGCTCGCCGTGGTAACAGAATATTGTATTTCCGTGATGGTGGCATTGTTGGCGAGTGTGATTTAACCAAATACAAAAGTGGTGATACCGAAAGACACACAAAACTTAAAAACTTTCTAACGGAGATGGGGTGGTAACATGAAAAATATTTGGATGCTTACTAAAACTAATCTTCGTAAAAGCAAAAGCCAAACATTTAGCATGTTTTTGCTTATAACAATAGCTGCTATGTTTTTAAATATTGGGCTTGTGCTATATTTTGGAGTGGGTAGTTTTTTTGATGAACGTGCAGAAGAGCTCAACACAGCTCATTTTGTTGCAATACAGCCTGAAAGTGAGGAATACTATGAGCAATTAAATTTTATTCAAAATTTTCATAGTGTTACAGAAGTTGAAACCCAAAATGTATTAGTGGCTTTTGGTGGATATTTTCCGAGTGAAACATTGGCTGGAGGAAATCTAATAATTTCAAATGTGGCAGATGAGCAAACAATGAATCCACCAGCACTAATTGGCGATTCGTTACCGCTTACAGAAAACGCAGTTTATATCCCTCATTTTATGTTTTTAGGCGGCGGATTTTCACTTGGTGATGATATTAGGTTTGAATTTGCAGGAGAAGAAGTAATTTTAACCGTTGCAGGAAGTACGGAAGAAATATTGTTTGGCGATGGCATGATGAATAATGTTTGGCGGATATATGTTTCTTCAGAAACATTTTTAACGCTTAGTAATGATTTTTCAGATACTAGATCCATAATGATGGCAGCAAGAATGACGGGTGATTGGGCACTTCTTTCTTCAAGATACGGAGCGGAGTTTGCTGGTTTTGCAATACACTATGGTATGCCTCAAAACTCTAGAACTATGATTCCAATGCTGGCTGCTTTGATGGTTGCGTTCTTTGCATTTATATTGCTTGTTGTGGCTTCAATTGTTGCACGCTTTCGTATAAATAACGATATTGAAGAGAGCATGGTAAACATAGGGGCATTAAAGGCTGTTGGTTATCGTAATTATCAAATTATTATGTCTATTGTGATTCAGTTTGGAGTTATTGCACTTATTGGCGGGCTTGTTGGTGCTTTGTTATCACAAGTAGCTCTTCCAATGATTGCTGGTATAATGGAGCCGATGCTGGCTTTGCCTTGGAATCCTGCGTTTAATATTGTAATGATGCTTGTTTCTTTAGCATTTATTTTACTTATGATATTGCTATTTGCCTATGTAACATCAAGGCGAATTAAAAAACTGCACCCGCTAATTGCTCTTAGGGGCGGAATAACTACTCATAACTTTAAGAAAAATTCATTGCCTCTAGATAAAACTCGCGGGTATTTGGGCTTTTTGCTCGCATTAAAACAAATTTTAAGAAACAAAAAGCAAGCGATTATGCTAAGCATTATTGTTGGGGCTTTAACGTTTGTTTCTTCGGCAGGTCTTATTATACATTACAACGTTAACGTGGATATGAGTGCATTTTTGAGAATAACATTCGGAGCAACACCGGATGTTGCAATTGTTTTAAACGATGCAGAAGATTTGCCAGATTTTTTTGAAAGATTAAAGAACCACCCTGATGTAGTTGAGGTTTATCAGTCTAGCGGTTTGCCGCTGCTTGTAAACGAAGAAACGGTTGTCGTAAATATTTATAGCGATTTTTCATATATAGGCGAATATTTTCTAATAAGCGGACGTTTTCCAATATTGCCTAGTGAAGTTGTGATGGATACTACAACTCTTTCTGCAATAGGTAAAAACGTGGGCGACTTTGTAACAATTAGAAGTGGCGACTTGGAGCAAGACTTTATAATAACAGGGCACGTACAGATGTGGGGT
>WQZK01000188.1 GCA_009780765.1 Defluviitaleaceae bacterium | reverse complement strand
TTAGATAGAGGCAAAATAAAAGAGAAGTGCGTCAACACTTCTCCTAGCAACCATTAGCGGTTGACCTGCATCTTTATAAATTGTAACTTAATAAACCGCAAACCTTAGCTATGGGGCGGTTTATTTTTTTCTGTCTGTAACTATAATATATATCAACGTAGCCAAAGCTATAAGTAATGATAACACTTCGTATATAGACATTTCCTCACCTCCTTTCGGAGGCAAAGCCAACCGCCTTTGGTTGCCACTTTTATCATATCACAAATTTAATTTTTATGCAACATATTTTCTATAATCTTCTTCATCAATTTTTTTATTTCCCCCTTTCAAATCACCTTAAAATGTGTTATAATTAAATCGACTATAACTTGTACAACTTTCAAGGAGGAATTTAAAAATGGACGCCACTTTTTGCTCTCTTGGCCCTATCAAAATTTTCACATGCAATGCAAACAAAACACTAGCACAAGACATCGCTAAAATCTTAGACGAACCTCTAGGAAATGCCGAAGTTTCGGCATTTGCTGATGGCGAAATTAAGATGTGTATAAACGAAACGGTTAGAAATCATGATGTTTTCATAATTCAGCCAACATCAAACCCAACCAACAATAATTTGATGGAGCTACTTATCATGATTGATGCAATGAAAAGGGCTTCGGCTGGCAGAATTACAGCAGTTATTCCATATTTCGGCTATGCAAGGCAAGACCGCAAAGCAAGAAGCCGCGACCCTATCTCTGCAAAACTAGTTGCAAACCTTATTTCTACAGCTGGTGCCGACAGGGTTTTAACTATAGATCTGCATTGCCCGCAAATTCAAGGTTTTTTTGATATTCCGGTAGATCATTTATACGGCATGCCAAAGTTTACAAGGTACTACTTAGAAAAATTTAAAAACAATAATGATAGTGTTACTGTTGTTTCTCCTGATTTTGGAAATGCACCAATGGCTAGAAAACTTGCACAAAAGCTTGATGTGCCTGTTGCAGTTATCGAAAAACGCCGCCAAGAGGCTAACAAGTCGGAAGTCCTTAACATAATTGGTGATGTTTTTGGCCGTAAAGTTGTTTTAATTGACGATATGATAGACACAGCAGGCTCTATAACCAACGCCGTTCAAGCAATTAAAGATGCTGGTGCAACCGATATTTACGTTAGCTGCACACATGGCATTTTCTCTGGCCCTGCAATTGAGCGTATCGAAAACTCAGCAATAAAAGAGCTTGTAACCCTTGATACTATTGAGATTGATAGAAGTAAAATTACAGATAAATTTAACGTGCTAACCGTGGCAGACCTTCTTGCAGAGGCGATTAAGCATATTCATGACGGAACTTCTATTTCAGAACTATTTGAGTAATACAGTGTAGCGGGCGAACAAAGTTCGCCCCTAAATTTTAGAAAGGAACGCTAATTTTATGAAACCACAACTATACGTCGCTTTTGGCGGCCAAACAACCGAGCACGAAGTTTCAATAAAATCGGGCTACAATATTTTAACAAATGCAAGCCGTGATAAATATGGAGTTTTCGGCTTTTATATAAGTAGAGTAGGGGAGTTTTTAATTTTTGAAATGCCAGAAAATATGTTATTTGAAGACTTTGTAAATCTCTTGAATAATAGCAAGCCAAAACCACAAATACAAGCTTTAGCCGAAGATTTTAAAGATACTAATAATAAAATTATTTTCCCAATAATTCATGGCCAAACTGGTGAAGATGGCAAATTACAAGGCTTTTTCGATATTTTAGGCGTGCCTTATGTTGGCTCTTCGGTTACTGCCTCGGCGGTTGGTATGGACAAGGCCGTTATGCGTCTTGTTGCCAAATCTCTTAACATTCCTATGGCAAGAGATTATTCTGAAAATCTTGATAATATTGAGTTTCCTGTGTTTGTTAAGCCTCGAAACGGTGGTTCTTCAGTTGGTGCAAGCCGTGCCGAAAACAAAGAAGAGCTTGAGAAGGCAATAAGCCTAGCCAAACAATACGATAGCAAAGTTTTGGTAGAACAGCTTATCGTTGGCCGTGAAATAGAGGTTTGTGTTTTAGGAAGTGGTTCGGATTTGCTACTGGGAGCAGGTGAATTCGCAAGAAACCCATCGTTTTTCGACTATCACGCAAAATATCTCGACGAAAGTTTAAAAATGCAAATTCCTGCCATTGTCCCTGATAGCGATATGAAAATCATGGAAGATTACGCAGTGCAGGTTTTTAACTCAATTGGTGCAAGCGTTCTTTCTCGTGTAGATTTTTTCTACACTGACAAAGGCGAAATTTACTTTAATGAAATCAACACCCTTCCGGGATACACATCAATGTCTATGTTTCCGTCGCTTTGTGAAAAAATGCACAAAATTAGCCAAACTGAGCTTAT
Source organism: Defluviitaleaceae bacterium (assembly GCA_009780765.1). Lineage (GTDB taxonomy): Bacteria > Bacillota > Clostridia > Lachnospirales > UBA5962 > WQZK01. The sequence continues at coordinate 1,703 of WQZK01000188.1, read as the reverse complement.
AGACAGGCTTGTTGAACTCGCCTTGGAGAAAAACGTATGAAAAAATATAACTCAATAGATGTTTTAAAAATCATTTTGGCAATTTTTGTTGTAATGATTCACACAAATCCGTTTTTAAGTGTTTCGGCGTATCTTAATTTGTTTGTTGTCGATGCACTTGCAAGGCTTGCAGTTCCTTTGTTTTTTATGAGTTCTGGCTTTTTTTTAGCAAGTAAACTGCATGATTTTAGGGCGGTTTTAAATTATATAAAAAAAATTGTGTTACTCTATCTAATTTGGAGCATAATTTATCTCCCAATAAATGTTTATAACATCATGCAAGACCCAAGCTTTTTAAGGCTTTATATACAAAGATTTTTCTTTGAAGGCAGCTATTACATTCTTTGGTTTTTGCCTGCACTTGCGTTTGGCTCAATTTTGCTGTATTTCCTAAGAAATCTAAGTAAATTCACGCTTGCGGTGCTATGTGTGGTTTTGTTTGCTGTTGGCAGTTTGGGGCAATCGTATTACTCGCTCGCAAACCCACCAGAAATTTATTACCAAATGTTTTTAACTACTAGGAATGGGCTGTTTTTTGCCTTGCCATTCCTTGGGTTTGGATTTATTGCAAAAAGCTTGAAATTTAGCGGTTTACCTGCACTTGTGCTATCTGCGGCTTCGCTTATTGCTCTTGGTGTTGAAGTCTTTTTAGCTCGAAACCTAGATTTTTCGCAAGGCAATGGTATGTGGTTTTTCGTGCTTCCTTCGGCGTTTTTCGTATTCTTATGGGTTAAGGAGATTAAGCTTACAGGCGATAGAATTTACAAGTATCTAAGAAAGTTATCAACGCTTGTGTTCTTATCGCATGGTTTATTTATTATTGCTTTTGCAATTATTGCTCCAAGGCTTGGCATCGAAAATTCTATAATTCAATTTTTGCTTGTTTTGGTGCCTAGTTTCATTCTTTCACATGTGATACTCAAAATACCACAACTCAAATTTATGTACGAATAGGGCAGTGAATATGACGATTTTTAACATACTAGAGCAAGACACAAATGATATTTTAGCAAAACTTTTTAAAGAAGACTTGTTTAACGAGTTTGAAATACGCTCGCTAAACATAGAAAGCTTCGCAAACTTTGCTATAACAGGCAGAATTACTTGGGCAGAGGCCAAGCCACACGCCCTTTTGATACTCAAGGGTCGCCCTATGCCAACCATAATTAAAATTATATTTTCTCCTACTGAGGAGGTAATGCAAGAAATACACCCAAATGCCGCTAGCTTGCACTTAACCCTAAACTTTACTGGTGAAAAAATAATTTTTACAACGGCAACAAGTCAAAAGGAGTTTGCACTTGATAAAACACTTGATGAAACTTGGGACGAATGGGTAGCTGAGTATTTTAAGAATAATGGTGTAGCTGTATTAGAAGAATAATAAAGATCTTCCAAACTTTTTGAAAAAAGTTTGACAAAAACTTTAACCTAAAAAATCGTGCAGATGCACGATTTTTTTAATGTCATTAAGTAAATTTTTTACCAACACGTCATTAGACTTGTAGTAGGGGCGTACTGTGTACGCCCGCTGGCGAACAAAGTTCGCCCCTACATAGTTGTACCTTTTTTTAATTTCAGAACATGTCTATTGCGGGCTTGACCCGCAATGACGTATCGGAGAATTGCAATTAAGGAGCAGTCAAAACCGTCATCACGAACTT
>WQZK01000187.1 GCA_009780765.1 Defluviitaleaceae bacterium | reverse complement strand
TTAAAAATGGCGTGTTTTGTAGACTTTTATAAATTATTAAGTTTTTGAATTTTTGAAGATTTTTTTAACTGTTTGGACTTTCAAAACCATAATTGTTAATCGTTGTATTTATTGGAAATACTCTTGTTCGTTATTGTCAGAACGTCAAGAGTATTACTCTTACACCATTATGGTATGCTTCCATTCGCCATTAGACTTATATTGAAACAAAAAGCCTATTGTTAATGGGACAAAGCCCTCAACCTCCCGCAATTCGAATTAAATTTTAGCCGTTTTTCCCAATATCTTCTTCTTAACCACAAACAACGCCAAAATTAGTATGCCCACGGCAACAAATCTCATACTAGCAACTGTATAAAGTGCAAATCTCGCACCTCTTTCGTCAAGAATAACTTGCGTTACAAGCGGTGCAATTCCAAGGCTTACATTCATTAAAGTATTATAGATTCCTATGTAAATTATTCTGTTTTTATCAGGCGTTGCAGCAAGAAGCCCATTAAGTAAAGTTATGCCAATTCCTACACCAATAATCCCGTTAAAAAATGTTTGTACCATTATAAAATAAAGGTTAGGGCTTAAAACTATGAAAAGCGTATTTAAACCCATACCAAAACACGCCAAAACAAGTGCAAAGTCGTTACCTTTTTTGTTTATAAGCCTATTCCACCACCCAGCAAATAAAAACGAAGCTACCCCAGAAGCAATCGCATTTAGGGTGAGCCAAATTTCGGTTGCTCCTAATTCGGTTATAATATATATAGAAGAAAGTGCCCAGCCTGAATGAAACGAAAAGTAAAAAATAAGCGTGCTAATAGCAAAAAGCATAAATTTTTTATCTCTAAAAACAGCTTTAATATTTTTTCTAATTTCTAGTTTTTCAGTAGCTTCTGCCTCTGCTGGCTTTTCTTTTAAACGCTTAAACTGTATAACTTCAAAAACACCAATTATCGCCGCTATAACAAAAAACAATTGATAAAAGTAGATTATTTGTTCATCATCTCTTGGCAAATAAGATAACACCAAGCCCGTAACAAGTGTAATTATTAATATGAATATATTGGCAAATTTGCCCCTAAGCGATAATGCTTTAGCACGCTCTTCGCCATTAAAAATTGTTCCAATAAAACTCTGCATACTCATTTGGCTAATTGATTCTGGCAAATTTTTCATCGAAATAAACAAAACAAACATCATCGGCCGCATATAAACCGGCAATAACGGTATAAATGCCATTAATAAAACAATAATTCTTGCTATTAAAATAAATATGCTAGTAATTTTCTTTTTATATTTAAACTTCGTTAAAATTAACGACGATGGAAACAGCACAACAACCGCAACAATGCCGGGAAGTGAGTTAAAAAGCGTCATATGTATGCTTCCGCCACCTAAACGCTCTAAAAACATCATCGCAAATGGGCGATGCATTGACATCATGGCATCAGTTAATAATCCGTATACCACAAATATCCAAATACTTGGGTTTAATCTGTCTAGCTTGTTTTTTTCAAGCCTTATATCTCTCGTAAATTTTTTTATGCTAAAAATTTTAATCGTCCCCTTTTATACTCTTCCGCTTGCAATCCTACCTTGACAAATTGCGTATAAAGCTGTATAATATGATTATAATAAAAAAGTGGGCATTGTGCAATAGCCAATACCCACCTAAGTGTAACTGCTTGATGACGGTTAGGCAAGTTATGTTGTAGATATTAAAAAATAATCGACAGAAATAACCGACGTTCCCTCTTCAAAGGGTCGGTTATTTTTTTCTGTCTGAAATGATAATGTATATTAATGTAGCTATTGCTATCACTAAAGATAAAATTTCATATAGACTTATGCAAATCCCTCCTTTCTCTAAGAGAGATTCGCCTAACCGCCCTAAGCATTACACTCAACTAGGGCGTGTTCTCACTATAAAAATGGGAATATTTGCGAGTCTGATTTTTCGCCAGTTGAGGAGCTTTTGACGAAGCATACTGGAGGGAGTACGCAAGGAAAAAGCGACGAAGAAATGGCGAAACTAATCAGCCGCAAAGATGACTATTTGTTAGTGGGAACACGCCCTAATTATACGCTACCAAACAAACTTTTGCAAGCACAAACTTTCTACTTGACAGCATCTTAAAAACATGTTATCTTTAATTTAATAATATATCTGCTAGGGGTGCTTGATTTTTTCAGGCTGAGATTTAACCCTTATAACCTGAACTGGATAATACCAGCGTAGGAAAGCTGAGTTTTTTATTTGAAATTATCATTTTCATATATTACTCCTTTAAAAATGGGCATTCCTGTCGTGCAGATAAATTTAAATTTTCGATAGGAGTGTTTTTTTGTGTCTAAAAAACAAAATTTATTTTCACCAAAAGCATTGGCGTTTACTGCAATTTGTATTGCCATGGCTTATGTACTTAGAGAAATTTCACCGTTTCGTATGCCACAGGGTGGTAGGTTCGCAATCGGAAGTACTTTCTTCCTTGCCCTTGTTGGTTATTTATATGGGGTAAAAATGGGCATACTCGCAGGAGTTAGCTTCGGCCTTTTAAGGCTTATTGGCTCAAACAGCCTATTTCACCCAATGCAAATTATCTTAGATTTTCCTCTTGCATTTGGAGTTTTTGGCATTTCTGGCTTTTTCAAAAAATCTGAGCATGGCTTGCAAACTGGTTACATTTTCGGCAGTTTTTTAAGATTTTTAATGCACTTTCTTTCAGGAATTATATTTTTTGCACAATATGCACCAGAAGGGACGCACCCTTGGGCACATTCAGCACTTTACAATGCATCCTACATAAGCGTGGAATTGGCTATAACACTTGTAATAATTTCAGTTCCACAAATTAATACTGCTATTAAGATGGTTAAGCAAAAAATTGCATAAAAAAGGTCTCCCTTATGGGAGACTCTTTTATTTTCCAAATTTATCATTAAACAAACATAAGATTCTGTCCAGTTCATCATTAGAGTAATATTCTATCTCGATTTTACCCTTGTTTTTACCTGATTTTAAATTAACTTTTGTACCCAGCATGTTTTTTAATGTATTTTCAAAATGAATTTGATCATATGTTTTAGTTTTTTTCGCCTTCTCTTTTATTTCTTCTTTTGGCTCTTTAGCAAGCTCTTCTATAGCTTGTTCGGTTTCTTTTATACTAAATTCATTATCTATAATTTTATCTGCCAAATGAAATTGCGAATCACCCTCTTTTACATCCAATAGCTTCCTAGCATGTCCAACTTTCAACCTGCCTTCTGCGATAAAGTTTTGAACCCGTGGGTCTAAATTAAGCAAGCTAAGCGTGTAACTAATTGTATTGCGATTTTTGCCAACTTTTTTAGCTATGTCTTCTTGTTTAAAGAAAAACATATCCATAAGTCTTTGATAACAAAGAGCTTCCTCTATAGGATTTAAGTCTTCACGTTGAATATTTTCAATAAGAGCAATTGAAAGAGTATCACTTTCACTATAATTTTTAACAATGGCAGGCACAGTTTGTAGTTTTAACATTCTAGCTGCACGCCATCTACGCTCTCCCGCAACAATTTGATAATATCCATCTTCTTCGTTAACAATAATTGGTTGAATAATGCCAAATTCTTTGATGGAAGTGGCCAACTCGGCAAGGCTTTCTTCATTAAAGTTACGCCTTGGCTGATTTTTGTTCGGCTCTATCTTGTTTATATCTATTTCTAAAACCGCTGCACTGTCTATCTCACTAATCTTCTCTTCGCTTGAAATAAGTGCAGAAAGCCCTTTTCCTAATCCTTTTTTAATGTTACTCATCCAAGCTCCTCCTCTTTTTCGATTACTTCCTCTGCCAAAAACCTGTACGCTTCTGCCCCTTTCGACTTATCGTCATACAAAATTATAGGCATACCATGGCTTGGAGCCTCGCTTAAACGCACATTTCTTGGTATAATCGTTCTGTAAATATCTTCTCTTAGCGTCTTTTTAACCTCTTCTACTACTTGGAGCGAAAGATTTGTTCTAGCGTCATACATCGTAAAAACAACGCCTTCTATCTTAAGCTGTGGATTTAAAGACCTCTGCACAAGCTTGATTGTATGAATAAGTTGCGAAAG
>WQZK01000186.1 GCA_009780765.1 Defluviitaleaceae bacterium | reverse complement strand
GTCGCACCCGAAGCAATCCAGTGCAAGGTAAAAAACATGGATTGCCACGTCGAGCTAAGGCTCTCCTCGCAATGACGATTAGAAATGCTCGACTTTTTAATTTCGCTACTACTCTATTGCGAGGGCTCAATTACTATGATAGATATTATATTTCATACCCGAAGCAATCCAGTGCAAGAACCAGAAAATGTGTTATAATTTTATGAAAACAAGAATTTCAAGCTATAGCACGGTATTGCTTCGTCGCTAATTAATAGGTAAGGGTAAGATAACACCATGGTTATTGAAGAAACGTTCGCATTTTAAAAAGATTATATAGTATAAAAATTATTGAGCAATTAAGGAGATATCTGAATGAGTAATTTAAGCTTAGTTAATTTGGATAAAATAGCAGAATCAATTGCAAGTGTAGCCAATAATCTTATTAATAAAGTATCTGCAGCAACGGGGTGGGCATTTTCAACAAAAGGCTTGAAGCTAGCACAAGAAGAAGCACATAAAAAGATAATTGACGAAATAGCTGAAAGAGCGGATGTTGATGTTTATGAACGTAGACAACTTATAAACATGTACACAGATTTTTCTAAAAAAAATGAAAATGTGGTCAAAATACTTAGTAAGTCTTTTAAGTACTTAGAAGAGGGTGCAAATCCGCAAGATATTAGCGATGATTGGATCATGGATTTTGTAGATAAAGCAAGTAAAATATCAGATGAGGGAATGCAAGAGCTATGGAGCAATTTGATTGCAGGTGAGGCGAATAAGCCAAATTCTTTTTCAAAAAGATTGCTACACACTTTATCAATAATGAGTTATAAGGATGCAGAAATTTTTTTGAACCTTACCCGCTTTTGCTTTTTTGATGTTAGCGATGAGTATTTGCTTCATCCTATAATTTTCATAAAAAGGCGTACTGGAAGCTACGCAAAATCAAGAATTACATCAGATACTCTTAATGATATGGCTAGCTTGGGCTTAATACAATGTGATTACAATCAAGGGTTTAAGTTTGATAGAAGAAAGCACTTTCACTATCAAAATAAGTTTATAACAGTTGAGAACGACATTATTGATGCAGGCAATGTAAAATTTACGCCTATGGGGCATATGTTAACAAGAATAAGCGAAAAGCAAAATCATGAAAAAATATTAGATTTTACTATTGAGGAATGGTCTCATAGGGGCTATAAAGTTACAGTGGAGAGAAGAGACAGATAAACACATTTAACAAAAAGACTATACTGAAAAAGGAGGAGACAACTACCATGGAAAAACTAATTAGCATAGACAAGGCAGTATCAAAAATACAAGACGGAGCAACCATTATGTTTGGCGGATTTATGGCAAACGGCTCGGCCGAAAAACTTATTGATGTCTTGGTTGCAAAAAATATTAAAAATCTAACAATAATTTGCAACGATTCGGGTCTTATTGATAAAGGCGTGGGTAAGCTTATCGTAAATAAACAATGTACAAAGCTTATCGCTTCACATATAGGCTTAAACAAGGAAACTGGCAGACAAATGACAGAGGGTGAGCTAGATGTTTCTTTAGTTCCGCAAGGAACTTTGGTTGAACAAATACGCTCTGGTGGCTATGGCTTAGGCGGGGTTTTAACTCGCACAGGCATTGGTACGCTTATAGAAGAGGGCAAGCAAAAAGTTGAGGTTGACGGGGTTACGTATCTTTTAGAGAAACCGTTAAGGGCAGATTTTGCAATAATTTTTGGTTCGGTTGTTGATAAATATGGAAATATAGCATATCATGGCTCTACAAACAATTTTAACAATGTTATGGCGGCAGCGGCAGATATTACAATTGTTGAGGCAGAGAAACTCGTTGAAATTGGCGAGCTTCTACCAAATCATGTTGTAACACCGGGTGTGTTTGTAAACTATATAGTAAATTAGGAGGTGCGATTGTAATGGATAAATCAGAAATACAAGATTTTATAGCAAAGCGTGTTGCGAAAGAACTCTCAGACGGTGCGGTTGTTAATTTAGGCATTGGCTTGCCAACTAGGGTTGCAAATTTTATACCAGATGGGATGGCGGTTCACTTTCAATCAGAGAATGGCTTTGTTGGCTTAGGCCCTGCACCTGATGAAGAAAATATTGACAAAGATATAGTAAACGCTGGTGGACAGCCCGTTACTATAATGGCTGGTGGTTGCTTTTTTGACTCGGCAACGTCTTTTGGTATTATTCGCGGCGGGCATGTAGATTTAACAGTTTTAGGTGCTTTGCAGGTAGACGAAAAAGGAAACATTGCAAATTATCTGATTCCTAGAAAGCTTGTTCCCGGCATGGGAGGTGCGATGGACCTCTTAAGTGGTGCAAAAAAAGTTATTGTTGCTATGGAGCATACTGTTAAGGGTGCTCACAAAATTCTTAAAGAGTGTAACTTGCCTTTAACTGCCGTTTCAGCAGTTAATTTAATTATTACCGAAATGGGCGTTATGGAAGTAACCAAAGACGGACTTTTACTAAAAGAAATTAACGGCGAATACACCATAGAAGAAGTGCAGGAAGCAACAGGGGCAAAACTTATAATTTCAGAAAATTTGCAAGTGATGTAGAATGAAAACGGAACGCTTGCTATCAATCGTTATATATCTTTTAAACCACGATATTGTTAGTGCGGCGAAATTGGCCGCACGTTTTAATGTGTCTAAACGTACCATTTTACGAGATATTGAGGATATTTCACTTGCAGGTATTCCCATTCAGTCTTTTTCAGGCTCTAAAGGCGGATATAAGGTTATGGAGGGCTATAAGCTAGACGGAAGGCTTTTAAATGTAGAAGACTCGGCATCAATAACAATGGCACTTAAAGGCTTTTTGTCGGCTTATGATGGTAGCCGCTATAATGAGGCATTTGAAAAAATATCGTCTATGTTGGTTATGCAAAAACCTCAAATTCAAAGCATTTTTTACGATTTTGGGGCTTCTGGCGAGAATATGGCAATACAAACAAGCCTTAAAGCTCTTGAAAATGCAATAAATGATAAAAATGCTGTTAATCTGGTATATGTAAATGCTTTGGGCGATAGCTCGCACCGATTAGTTGAACCAATTGCATTAAACTATCGCTGGTATGCGTGGTATTTGCTGGCTTTTTGTACAAAAAGCCAAGACTATCGCATATTTAAGGTTGTACGGATTAGTGAATTAGAAGCCACTAGAATTAAATTTTCTAAAAAGCATGAAGAGGCTTCAATCTTGCTTGAGAAAGTCTTTAAAAATCGCAAAGGCAAAAGCATTGAAGTCACTTTGTTATGCAAAGCCGAAGTAAAAAGTGCCATTTGTGAATATCTCAATGGCAAGATAACAAAAACCCTTGAAAATGGCGATTTTGTTATGAATATAGAGGCCATGGAAGATGAGCGAATATGGTTTGCGGTTTTGTTAAGCTTTGGAGAAATGATTACAGTTTTAGAGCCCGAGTCATTAAAAACAAGGTTAATGGATACGGCTAAAAAAATTTTGTCGAATTATAGTAAATAGTGCCATACTAATGTCATCATTGTTGTTTTATAATAAAGAAAATAACAAAAAAGGATGATGCAATGATGGATTTTTACAAAGAACGAGGAATTGGATATTGTGGCTTAGCATGTGCCTTGTGCAGTTACAAAGATTGTGTTGGTTGCGTGGGTAAAATTGCTAATGGCGATAACTGTGAAATAGGCAATTGTGCCGCCCCAAAAGGGGTCGACGGCTGTTTTGCTTGCGATGAATATCCTTGTGGGCAAGAAATGTTTAAGCATAAGCGAGTAAGGGCATTTAACCGATATATGCAAGATTTTGGCAAGGATGCTCTTGTTGAGCGATTATACATAAATCAAAAGAATGGTATTATGTACCACAAGCCAGGTGATGATCCAAGCGATTACGATATTTTGGATACAGAAGACGAAATTTATGAGCTTTTGCAACGTGGGAGGGGTAATTAACATATTTTTACAATGTCATGCTGTGTAATCCTGTCCTAGAAGCACGAAAGCCTCGTTGTTCGTCATTTGCCCCTTATGGGGCTTGCAATAGACTTGTAGTGAAACAAAAGCCTTGGGTAAAGCTACAAATTTCTGATTGTCATTACGGGGACATATCAATAGAGTTGTAACGAAAT
>WQZK01000185.1 GCA_009780765.1 Defluviitaleaceae bacterium | reverse complement strand
GAGCCCAAGTTTTATACATTTCTATATACTTGGCAGGATTATCTCTAATTACAGGGCCATGGCCGTTGCAAATAGTTTCAATTTCTAAATCTTTTATTTTTTCTAGAGCTTGTAAAACAAAGGCTTTGTAAGGCCCGAATATGCAGTCAAAATAATATTTATAAGCTTTAATAAAGTCTTCGTCAAAGCCGATTAAGTCGTTAAAAATTCGTTCATCACTAAAATGACAACCAAAAGAATCGCACGTAAATAATGCTTTTGATTCTTTTATATAAGTATAGATACTATCAGGCCAGTGCAAGTTTGGAACAGAGAAAAACTCTAATGTTTTTCCACCAATATCAATAGGGCAACCGTCTTTAACCGCTAATGCGTTAAAATCTTTATTTAAAATCTCTTTTAAGAATTTGATAGCAGAAGCAGAGCCTACAACAGTTATATCAGGGTTTAGCTCTAAAAGTTTAGATAAAGAACCCGTATGGTCGGGCTCAGTATGGCTAATAACAACATAATCAATTTCAGAAACTGTAGAAACTCCTGAAAGTCTTTCTAAAAATTCATCAAAAAACTTTTCTTTAACTGTTTCAAACAAAACTGTTTTTTCAGTTCCCTTAACTATATAAGAATTATATGTTGTGCCATAATCAGAGTACATTATTATATCAAAAACTCTTAAATCAGGGTCTAACGCCCCAACCCAGAAAATATCTTTTTTTACATCTAAAAATTTGTGCATATTAATACCTCATAATAATTAAAATTGCTACACTTTAATTGTATATCTAGTGCGAGTAAAAGTCAAGCTTATATATTAGCATATAACAAAATGCTTTTCAATCAGTATCATCTATCGGGCAAAGCGCAAAGCCGCTGTAGCGCTTTGCTGCCCCCTGCTGATACTGTTTCAAAGGTATTTTGTTATATTTGTTAAAATTTAAACACAATACCCACAATAGCAGCTCCCGCTAAATAAAACACTGGATGCTTTTTAAATTTTATGTACAGAAATAGCAACACGCCAAAAAGTATTAACGACGGTATATGCACTAAATCGAGCAAATTTCTTGTTTCAGAAAACAAATCTAGTGTAAAAATTGTAGAGCGAATAAGCCCCCAACAAGCCGCCGTTATCATTGCACAAACAACAGGGCGAAGGCCATAAAACGCATCTTTAACATATGGGCTATTACTAAATTGTGTTATAAATTTTGCAATAATTGTAACCAATATAAGGGCAGGGAAAATTAATGCAATAACTGCAACAACTGCGCCAGGAAAGCCAGCGACACCATAGCCTACAAATGTTGCCATATTTGCACCTAATGGGCCAGGAGCTGACTCTGCTAGGGCAATCATGTTCATAATTTCGGCCTCTGCAAACCAGCCGTGACGCTCACTCATCTCAATCAAAAATGGAATAATTGCAAGCCCACCGCCTGCTGCAAAAAGGCCAGCTTTAGCAAATTCTAAAAAAAGCGTTATAAGGACCATTATTTGATCACCCCTCTTTTCTTAATTTGCATTAAAATAATTCCTGTAAAAATTGCCGCAATAACTATAAAAACTACTGAAATACTTGTAAATAAAGACACGCAAAATGCTATGGCAAATAATGTGTAAGCAACTATGCCTTTCATATTCTTCTTCCAAAGATTTATTATTGCACCAAAAATAAGTACGCAAACGGCAACTCTAATGCCTGCAAAAGCATGGTAAACTATAGGATTGTAAAGAAAGCGGTTCATAAATATAGCCAAAATTGTTACAATAAAAATTGATGGCGAAACAATGCCAAGTGCAGAAACTACCGAGCCCAAGACTCCCTTTTGCTTATACCCTATAAAAATCGCAGAATTAACAGAAAAAAGCCCCGGAATACTTTGTGCTAATGCAAAATAATCTGCTACTTCAACCTCAGTTGCCCAGCCTTTTTTTTCAGAAACTTCTTTTTGCATTATAGGAAGCATTGCGTATCCGCCGCCAAAGGTTAGTCCACCAACTTTTGCAAATGTTATGTATAAATCGAGTAGTATTTTCATAGTATCCCTCACATTAATAACGGGCGAACACAGTTCGCCCTTACAAATTTATTAAGAAACGCGTTTTTATCTTCTATCTGGCACTACTTCAATCCAGTGTCCATCAGGGTCGGCTATAAAGTAAAGGTTCATCTTTTCGTTTTCATAGCAAATCCATCCTTTTTCACGGTGGTACTCACGAACTTTGTCGTAATCGTCAGAAGTTCTAACACAAAGGTGACGCTCGTTATCACCTAGATTATAAGAACCATCCCAATCTCTAAGCCATGTAAGCTCTAGCAAAAAGTTTGTTTGGTTATCTTCCAAGAAAACAAGGATAAACGAGCCATCGTCTGCAACTTTTCTTCTTTTTTCTGTAAAGTTTAGTGCTTCTTCATAAAATTTAATGCTTTTTTCTAAATCTGCAACGTTAAAATTGTAATGGTCAAACCTGCAATTTACTTTCATCAAAAATTTCCCCTTTATTATTTATTTTTATAAAATTAACACCATTGCCTTCAGCAACTTTGCTAAAGTTATTTGCTTTATCAAAATTACTGCCAAAGTGCATTGGTAAAAAATTTTTAACTTGTATTTTTTCTATAAATTGCTGAGCACCTTTCATGTAATCGTAGCCTAAGCGTGGGTCTACTGGAAACATAACTATATCAAGCTTTTTATAAGAATCATAGATAACGTCAAGCTCTTCTAAGTAATGATTTTCATAGCCCTTTGCTTCTTCCAAAGAAACTTCTTCGTTCCAGTGCCAGTTATTTAAATCGCCTGCATGGAAGATTTTTTTGTTACCAATTTCTATAACGAAAGAAATGCCAATATCGGTTGAACCAAAGGCTTTTACAGTAATTTTTTCGCCCTTAAACTCACCTAATTTATCTATATATGCAATATTTTCGCCACTTAGATTATACTCTTCAAAAATATCAGAAGAAAGCACATACTGGACTTTGTTATTCTCGCCAAAATTCAGGATTTCTTTGTTAAAATGGTCACCATGAGCATGAGAAGAAAGTACATAAATTTTCTTTTCAGTTTGCGAAAACAAATTTTTAACATAGTCTTTATAGTCCTTAAAAAAATCTATAATAATTATAATATCTTCGTTTTCAATCACAAAACAACTGTGAAATACATAAGTTATACGCATAATTAACCTCCTCAATATAATTATAACACAAAAATACTTTCCAATCTAGTTTTTTTATGCTATAATGAAAATATAAAAATTTAAGGAGCTGATTTTATGCTTTGTATAAAAAACGGAACAATTTTTACAGTTGCACAGGAAGAGCCTTTTGTTGGCGACATCTTGGTTAAAGACGGCAAGATACATAAAATAGGAGAAAATCTTGCAGGTGAAGCTACAGAAGTTGTAGATGCTACTGGCAAATTTGTTTTCCCAGGACTTGTTGACTGCCATAGCCATCTAGGGCTTGACGGCTATGCTGTAAGGTTTGAATCGCAAGATTTTAACGAGATTACAGATAGCTTAACGCCTCATATGAGAGCGATTGACGCTTTTTATCCGCAAGACAGAACAGTAAACATGGCAGCAATGGGGGGCGTTACAACTGTTGCAACTGGTCCGGGAAGTGCAAACGTATTAGGCGGAACATTTATGGTTGTTAAAACTGATGGTGACAGAGTTGACGATATGGTTATTAAAACAGATGTTTCTATGAAATGTGCATTTGGTGAAAATCCTAAATTCTGCCACCAGTCGAAAGATAACTTCACTCGTATGGCAACAGCTGCAAAGCTTAGAACAATCCTTAATAAAACTAAGCAATATATAGCCAAAAAAGCAGCCGCTGGCGATGATGTTTCAAAAATGCCTAACTATGACGAAAAGTTAGAGGCATTAATTCCTGTTGTAGAGGGCAGAATGCCTCTAAAAGCACACGCTCATAGAACGGACGATATTTTAACGGCACTAAGAATTAGAGATGAATTCGGTATAAAAATGACTATTGAGCATTGCACAGATGGGCATTTAATTGCACACCACCTTAAAGCTGCGGGTGCTCCTTTAGCTATTGGTCCAACTTTTGGGCACGCTACTAAATACGAGCTTAAAAACAAATCCTTTAAAACTCCAGGGATTTTGCAAAGAGCTGGTTGCTT
>WQZK01000184.1 GCA_009780765.1 Defluviitaleaceae bacterium | reverse complement strand
GTTATTTCTTTAAAAATTGAAGAACCGCAGTTTGAGGGTCAAACTAAGACAAAACTAGGTAATTCTGAAGCTAAAGGTGCGGTTGATTCGGTTTTTTCAGAGTATTTTGAGTATTTTCTTGAAGAGAACCCGCAGATTGGTAAAATTATCGTAGAAAAGTCGATTTTGGCTTCTCGGGCACGTGATGCTGCTAAAAAAGCGAGAGAGCTTGTTAGGCGTAAATCGGTTTTAGAAAATGGGCGTATGCCTGGAAAACTTTCAGATTGTCATGAGAGAGATCCTGCAAAATGCGAAATTTACCTTGTTGAGGGTGATTCGGCGGGCGGTTCGGCAAAAGGTGCGAGAGATTCTAACATTCAAGCAATTTTACCACTTAGAGGTAAAATTTTAAATGTTGAAAAATCTCGTATAGATAAAATCTTAGGAAACGAAGAAATTAAAGCCATGATAACGGCGTTTGGCACAGGTATTCATGAAGATTTTACCATCGAAAAACTTAGATACCATAAGGTTATTATTATGACAGATGCCGATGTTGACGGGGCTCATATTAGAACGCTAATTTTAACATTTTTATACAGATTTATGCCAGAACTTATTAAAGATGGCTATGTGTATATCGCACAGCCACCACTTTTTAAGGTTGAAAAGGGCAATAAGGAATATTATGTTTACTCGGATGAAGAGCTTGCTAACCTTTTAGCGGAGATTGGTAGAGACGGAATTAAGCCAATCCAGCGTTATAAAGGTTTAGGCGAGATGGATGCAGAGCAGCTCTGGAACACAACTATGGATCCCGAAAATAGAATCCTTCTAAAAGTTGATATGCAGGATGCACAAAAAGCTGATGAAGTTTTTTACCAGCTAATGGGCGATAAGGTTGAGTTTAGAAGGGACTTTATTAATCAGAATGCAAAGAGGGTTAAAAATTTAGATGTGTAGGGTTATATAATCGACTATAACATGGATTGCTTCGTCATTTCATTCCTCGCAATAGACTTGTTCCGAAATTAAAAAGAATAGGCTAAGAATGTCATTGCGAAACCCTGTAAGGGTTGAAGCAATCCATGCAAAATCAATAATACAAAAAAGGAGAACACTATGAAACAAGGTTACGTTTATATTATGTTTAATCAAAAAAGCGGAACTTTGTATACGGGCGTTACTTCTGATTTAGTAAAAAGAGTATATGAACATAAAAATGGCATATTCGACGGGTTTACAAAACAATATGGAATAGATAAGCTTGGATATTATGAAATTTGTGGGAGCGTGAAAGACGCAATTCTAAGAGAAAAGCAAATTAAAGCTGGAAGCAGAAAAAAGAAAATAGAACTAATTGAAAAGCAAAATCCTGATTGGTTGGATATTTATTTTACTATAATATAACATGGATTGCTTCGCCTTTGGCTCGCAATGACGTGCCGATGATTGTCATTGCGAGGACTGTAAGGACGAAGCAATCCATGCTTTAGCCAACAAACCAAAAAACGCCCTAAAAACAAGGAGAAAATAATGGAAGAAACTAACTTAAACAACATACGCCTTAGAAATTTAGAAGAAGAGATGAAAGATTCGTTCCTTTTGTACTCTATGTCAGTTATAGCAAGCCGTGCTTTACCTGATGTTCGCGACGGGCTAAAGCCTGTTCACCGCCGTATTTTATACGCCATGAGCGAACTTAATTTAGACCCAACAAAGGGCTATAAAAAATCGGCAAGAATAACGGGCGATACCATGGGTAAATACCACCCGCACGGAAATGGCCCTATTTACGACGCAATGGCAAGAATGGCACAGTATTTCTCGCTTAGATATATGCTTGTTGATGGGCATGGCAACTTTGGCTCGATAGACGGCGATTCGCCTGCCGCAGAACGTTACACTGAGGCTAGGCTATCAAAAATATCAGTTGAGATGCTTTCTGATATTGAGAAGAATACTGTTGATTTTATTAATACTTATGACGAAGAAAATAAAGAACCAACTGTTTTGCCTTCAAGATTTCCTAATATTTTGGTAAACGGCTCATCAGGTATTGCAGTTGGTATGGCAACAAATATTCCGCCACATAATTTAACTGAAGTGATTAATGCTTTGTTAAAAATTATTGATAATCATATCGAAGAAGGCAGAGAAACCGAGCTTAAAGAAATTATTGATATTGTTAAGGGTCCAGATTTTCCTGTTGGTGCCCAAATTTTAGGCGTGAACGGCATTAAAGAGGCATATGCCACTGGCCGTGGGCGTGTTGTTATTCGCTCAACAAGCCAAATTGATGTTTTGCCTAACGGCCGTGAAGTTATCACGTTTACTGATGTTCCTTATCAGGTTAATAAAGAGCGTATTGTTGAAAGAATTGGCGAATTGGTGCGTGATAAAAAGATTGAAGGCATTTCAGATCTTAAAGATATATCTAATCGCCATGGTATTAAAATTGTTGTAGATCTTAAAAAAGATGCCAACGCACATGTTGTTTTAAATAAATTATACAAATACACCCCGCTGCAAGAAACTTATAGCATTAATATGCTTGCACTGGTTAAAGGCGAGCCTAAACTTTTAAACTTAATGCAAATACTTAATCATTACTTAGAGCATCAAAAAGAGGTTGTTGTTAGGCGTACGCAGTTTGATTTAGACAAGGCTCTTCGCCGCACTCATATTTTAGAAGGCTTGATGGTTGCACTTGACCATATCGACGAAGTTATTTCAATAATCCGTGGCTCGCAGGATACGGCAACTGCAAAGGCTAGGCTTTCAGAGCGTTTTGATTTGTCTGAAATACAGGCTAACGCCATCGTAGAGATGCGTTTAAGAGCGTTAACTGGTTTAGAGCGTGAACGCTTAGAAAAAGAGTATAACGAGCTTTTAGAGCTTATAAAAGAACTAAGGCTAATTTTGGATAACGAAAAAAGGCTTTATGAAGTTATTAAAGAAGAGGCTTTGGTTGTTTTACAAAAATATGGTGATGCAAGAAGAACACTAATAATGCCTGATGAAAACGAGATTAATTACGAAGATTTGATAGATGACGAGATGAGCGTTATTACAATGACGCATTTTGACTATATTAAGAGGCTTCCTCTTTCTACCTACAAAGCCCAAAATAGGGGTGGAAAAGGCATAAAAGGCATGGAAACTAGGGAAGAAGATATTGTTAAAAAGCTTTTTGTAACCAACACACATAGCAATATTTTGTATTTTACAAATCGTGGAAAAGTTTATGTTGGCAAGGGTTATCAAATTCCTGAAGCTGGGCGAACGGCAAAAGGCACGGCTATCGTAAACATGCTTAATCTAGACCAAGGCGAAAAAGTTGCCGCGGTTATTCCTGTTGCCGATTTTGCGGAAGACCAATATATCGCAATGGTTACAAAAGACGCAGTTATCAAAAAAACACCGCTTAGCGAGTTTAAAAAGATAAATAAATCGGGCATTAGAGCCTTAACTATAAAAGATGACGACGAACTTATCACGGTTTTCTCAACAAATGGTAATGATGAAATTTTCCTTGCAACCAAAAAAGGTATGGGTATACGTTTCCATGAGGAAAACGTGCGTTCTATGGGTAGAACGGCGGCAGGCGTTAGAGCAATAAGGCTTGCAGAGGGCGATTTTGTTATCGGGGCAGACATTTTAGAGGATGGCAAGCAGGTGCTAATTGTTTCAGAAAACGGCTATGGTAAATGTACGGGGCGTGATGAGTTTAGGCTACAATCTCGCTCGGGCAAAGGCTTAAGGGTTTATAAGGTTACAGAAAAAACGGGCGAATTAGCGGGTGTTTCTTTCGTTGAAGAGGGCGAAGAGGTTATGATTATAAACTCGCTTGGTGTAATTATTAGGCTTAAAGCGTGCGATATTTCTACAAAAGGGCGTGTTACGCAAGGAGTTAGACTAATTAACCTTAAAGAAGGCGAAAAGGTTATTTCTATTGCGAAAATTTTGAAAGAGCAGCTTGAGGATGATTCGGATGATGTAGAAGCTGAGGAAATAGCAGATATAGCAACAGAAGAAGTTTAAAAGGTGTGAAGTTATGAATATTTTTGAACAAATTAAAAAGATTGACGACCATGGGCAAGAATATTGGTCGGCTCGTGAGCTTTCTAAAGTGCTAGATTATAAGGATTATCGTAATTTTATTACAGTTGTACAAAAAGCTATGGAAGCTTGTGAAAATAGCGGATTT
>WQZK01000183.1 GCA_009780765.1 Defluviitaleaceae bacterium | reverse complement strand
TTCTTTCAGAATGGCCCATTTTGCCAAAAATCCTGCCATCAGGACTTGTTATACCTTCTATAGCACAAACAGAGCCGTTAGGGTTAAATCTTATGTCAAAGGTAGGATTTCCAGCTAAATCAACATATTGCGTCGCCACTTGTCCATTTTCAAACAACGTTTTTACAGTGTTTTCATCAGCCAAAAATCTGCCTTCTCCATGGCTAACCGCAACAGAATAAACTGAGCCAAGCTCTGTATTTTTTAGCCAAGGTGATTTATTAGAAACAATTTTTGTGTGAACAATGCCTGAAATATGGCGATTTATTTCGTTAAAAGTAAGTGTCGGCGAATTTTCTGTAAAATCTGTAATTTCGCCAAAAGGCACAAGTCCAAGCTTGATAAGTGCTTGAAAACCATTACAAATACCAATCATAAGTCCATCACGGTTATTTAACAAATCTTCAACTGCCACCTTAATTTTCGCGTTTCTGAATACATTTGCAATGAATTTTGCTGAACCGTCAGGCTCGTCCGCAGCAGAAAAACCACCAGGTAATGCAATGATTTGCGATGACTTTATAACACTAGCCATTTTTTCTATAGTTTCTTCTAAATCTTTTATGTTTAGGTTTTTAACAATAACAAACTCGGTTTCAGCACCAGCTTTTTTGAAGGCTTTTGCTGTATCGTATTCGCAGTTTGTTCCCGGGAAAACTGGTATAAAAACTTTAGGTTTGGCGATTTTTATTGATGAAGTTTTTCGTTCTTTATTATCGTAAAGTTTTAGCTCTGACGCTCTTGTTTCTTTATCATAAATTCTTGTTGGAAAAACTTCTTCAAGCGGCATAATCCAAGCTTTAAGTGCCTCTTCTTGATTTATTTCAGTGCCGTTTATTACAAAATTTTTGTCTGACGTTGTTATGCCTAAAATTTCAAATTCTAGGTCTTTAAATTCTTCCTCTATGTTTAACTCATCCGTAATTTCTATAACAAAGCCACCATAATTAGGCATAAATAGGTAATTTTCATCCTCAATGTCGATATTAAAGCCAATATCGTTCCCGAAGGCCATTTTTGCAACTGCAGAAGCAATTCCGCCTCTACCAATATTGTGAGCCGAAACGATTTTTTTATCGACTATAAGCTTATGAATGATTTTATTAAGCTTGTTTAAATAATCAAAATCTGGCATACCTTCTTCGTCAAAAAAGTTATATAACACGGCAATATCATTACCAGCCGATTTAAACTCTGGTGAAATAATATCAGAAGCCAAAGCTACATTTACCGCAAAAGACACCAAAGTTGGTGGCACATCAATATCTTTAAAAGAGCCACTCATGCTATCTTTTCCACCGATTGATGGAGCTGAAAGCTTAATTTGAGCCGTAAGTGCACCAAGAAGAGCAGAAAAAGGTTTGCCCCACTTTACAGCATCTTCTCCGAGTTTTTCAAAATATTCTTGGAAGCTAAGGCGGATTTTTGCAGGGTTTCCACCAGTTGCAACAATTTTATTAATAGAATCTATAACTGCACACATTGCACCATGGAAAGGACTCCATTCTGAAACAACAGGGTCGAACCCGTAGCTCATAATAGTTGCAGAATTAGTTTCGCCATATAAAACAGGTACTTTAGCAGCCATTGCTAAAGCAGGTGTTAGCTGATTTTTTCCGCCAAAAGGCATTAAAACCGTACCTGAACCAACTGTTGAGTCAAACCTTTCAGAAAGCCCTTTTTTTGCACAAACATTTAAGTCTTTTAGATTGCTTAAAAATCTTTCATGAAGCCCTTCGGTTATTTTTTTCGATTCTTTTTGTTTTGGCGTGGCTATATGAACTTTTGCGTAAGATTTTGCACCGCTTGTATCTAAAAACTCTCTTGAAATGTTTACAATGCTTTCGCCGTTATGCTCCATTACAAGGCGTTTTTCTTCCGTAATTTCGGCAACTTTTGTGGCTTCTAAATTTTCTTCTTGAGATAATTTTATAAACCTTTCAGCATCCGACGAAGCTACAACAACAGCCATTCTTTCTTGCGATTCTGAAAGGGCAATTTCTGTGCCAGTAAGCCCCTCATATTTAAGGGGTACAGCCGATAGGTCAATTCTCAAGCCATCTGCCAGCTCGCCGATAGCAACAGAAACACCACCTGCACCAAAATCGTTACATCTTTTAATCATTTTAGAAATTTCAGGGCTTCTGAAAAGTCTTTGCAGTTTACGCTCTTCTGTAGGTGAGCCTTTTTGCACTTCGGCACCTGCCGTTGTTAGCGTTTCTTCGGTTTGTTCCTTAGATGAACCTGTTGCACCACCAACCCCATCTCGCCCAGTCTTGCCGCCAACCAAAATAACAACATCGCCAGCAGTTGGCACTTCACGTACAACATTTTCACGTTTAGCGGCACCTATAACCGCACCAATTTCCATGCGTTTTGCAACGTACCCATCATGATAAACTTCGTCAACAAGGCCTGTTGCAAGCCCTATTTGGTTTCCGTAAGAGCTATACCCATGAGCCGAGTCTATAACAATTTTTCTTTGTGAAAGTTTGCCAGGAATTGTATCTTCAATAGCTTCACAAGGATTTTTTGCACCTGTAACACGCATTGCCTGATAAACGTAGCTTCTGCCTGAAAGCGGGTCGCGAATTGCACCGCCTAAGCAGGTTGCCGCACCGCCGTAAGGCTCGATTTCAGTAGGGTGGTTATGTGTTTCATTTTTAAACATTATAAGCCATTCTTCGGCTTTTCCATCAACGTCAATCTCGGCTACTATAGAACAGGCATTAATTTCTTCTGATTCGTCTAGATCATCAAGTAATCCACGAGATTTTAACGCCTTCATGCCCATTTGAGCAATATTCATAAGAGTTATAGGCTTGTTAGCTGATAAGTTTTGTTTTTCGGTTAAATATAGTTTTAAGCCTTGTTTTATAGGCTTTGAATAAACACCATCTTCAATCGTAACGTCCTCAATTTCGGTTAGAAATGTTGTGTGGCGGCAATGGTCCGACCAGTATGTGTCTAAAACTTTTATTTCTGTGATTGTTGGGTTACGTTTCTCTTCATCTCTAAAATATGCTTGTGTAAGCAATAAATCAGCCTTTGTCATAGCGAGCGAATATTTTTTCAAAAATTCTTCAATTTCATCTTCAGAAAGTTCGATAAACTCATCTAAAACTTCGATTTTTTGAACAGAAGGTATTGGGTCTTGCATAACTTTAGGCGAATCAAGAGAAACCTCACAAGAATCAATAGGGTTTATTATGTATTTCTTGATTTTAAGCTTGTCCGCATCCGAAAAAATTCCTGACAAAATGTATACCTTAGACGTTTCTACAAAAGGTGTTTCAGTAGAGCCAGCCTCTAATAATAGTGACAGGCACTGTTCGGCAAAGCTTGCCCTTTGGTCAAACTGACCTGGTAAATATTTAACGGCAAACACAAAATCTTCTTGATTTTTAGGAAAATTTTCTTCAAAAAGCGTATCAACAGGTGCTTCTGAAAAAACAGTGTAGAGTGATTTCTTATAGGTTTCGTCTGAAATGGCCGAAACAGAATAGCAATTTAAAAGCCTAACATTTTCAAGGCTTAAAACGCCTAAATTGTTACGCAGATCATTTAAAATACTTACCGCTTCTACATCTACGCCCTGTTTTTTTTCAACATAAATTTTTCTTATTGTATCCATGTTTTACCTCCATAATATACCTTATAGCTTTGCAAACTCTGTAAACAAGTCGTTATTTAAAACTTTAATAAAAGTGCCTTTCATTCCAAGCGAGCGGGATTCAACAACTCCCGCCGACTCTAGTTTTCTAATAGCGTTAACAACCACTGAACGGGTAATTCCAAGCTCTTCTGCGACCTTGCCAGACACCAAAATTCCTTCGCCATTAGTTAGCAGCTTAAGCATCAAAGAAACGGCAGAAATTTCGGTGTAGCTCATGGCATTAATTACAGTTCGCATATTTGCAGGTTTTTGGTTTTGCATCTCTATCAGTGTGTCAAGCTTTTTGTCAATACTTTCAAGGATTTTTATAAGGTCATCTATACCACTTTTGCTCATTATTCGTCATCCTCTGTATATTCTTCCATGTGAGTACACTCGGCAGAAGAGCAAGCGATTTTCTTGTTTTTAGAGCCTTTTATAATCAAGAAACTTCCGCACTTAGGGCATGGTTTACCTGCTGGCTTGTTCCATGAAATAAATTCACATTCTG
>WQZK01000182.1 GCA_009780765.1 Defluviitaleaceae bacterium | reverse complement strand
TATTCGCAAAATTACTATTTTGCGAATAGTTTTTTATTGTGCAAATATTCCATTTTAAAAAACTAAAATCAAGAAAGTAGGTAGGGTTCCATTAATAATTTTGTTTTTTTTGTTTTATTTTTATTAGCAGGATTGCTATTTGGAAGTTATTACACAGTTCTTGTTTATAGAATACCAAATGGACTTAAACTTACAAAACTTAATAGCTTTTGTGTGCATTGCAATGAAAAGCTTTCGTTAATTGATAGTATACCCATTATAAGTTTTTTTATAAGCCGAAGGAAATGTAAACAGTGCAATGCTAAAATTTCGATAAAATATGTATTAATCGAAGTATCAACGGCCGCGATGTTTGTGTTCTTGTATTTGTTTCATGGTATAAGTTTTGATCTATTTTTAAATCTTTCGCTTTCGTCGATGCTACTTATAACCTTTATTATTGATCTAGAGCATATGGTTGTAAGCGATATGGTTTTAATTTTATTTTCTAGTTATGTGATAGTATATATTATTTTTACAGAAGCAACATTTTTATGGCATGTATTAGGTTTGGCGGTAGGGTTTTTGCCCTTCTTATTAATTTATATAACCGTT
The DNA here is from genome assembly GCA_009780765.1 of Defluviitaleaceae bacterium. Lineage (GTDB taxonomy): Bacteria > Bacillota > Clostridia > Lachnospirales > UBA5962 > WQZK01. The sequence goes on along the minus strand of WQZK01000182.1, from coordinate 3,633 downwards.
AAATTGATTTACAAAAGAGAAGCTTTTGGTTTTGGTGATGTTACGTTATCAGCTTCTGTGGGCTGGTTCTTAGGGGTTAGGTATAGTATTTTAACATCTATATTAAGCTTTGTAATAGCATCGGTTTGTATGATCTTTTTAAAGCTATTAAACAAAAGTTTTGATAAAAAAACTGAAATTGCATTTGGCCCTTTTATATGTATTGCCGCCATAATTTCTTCTATGTTTGGCGAAAAAATTATTGATTTTTACTTTGCATTAACATTGTTTTAAAATATAAAACAAAATATTTTTGGAGGTAAGGTTATGCTAAAAAAAATGCGTCTTGGCGACTTATTAATCAAACTAAATTTGATAACAACAGATAAATTAAGATTAGCTATGGAATACCAAGAAAAAAATGGTATTGAGCTTTCGGAAGCATTGTTGCAATTAAATAGTATCTCCAAAAATCAATTAATACCAGTTTTAGAATACCAGTTAAACTCTAAGTATATAGATCTTAGTAGTTTTGATATAGATAAAGAAGCAGTTTCTACTGTACCCGAAAACATTGCAAGGCAGTATAAGCTTATTCCTATAAGCAGAACGGATGATAAACTTCAAATTGTTATGGCTGACCCATTGGATTTTATAGCACGAGACGATGTGCGTTTAATTGCAGGGGTAGAGCTTGAGGTGTTTTTAGCTTTATCTAATGAAATTGAAAGGGCGATAAGCCTTAATTATACCATGTCTGAAATTGCAGAGGCCGCACTTGAAGAGTTTGAGGACGAAATAGAAGAGCCAGCAGAAAATGTTCTTGAAGAAGATGAAGATGTTCAAAGAGCTCCTATAGTTAGGCTTGTAAATTCTATTTTAGAGCAGGCTGTGCGTGCAAGAGCAAGTGATATACATATAGAACCTTTTGAGAAAAGCGTTAGGGTAAGAATTAGGATAGATGGCGATTTGCGAGAGATTTTAAATGTTCCTAAATCTGCCTTATCGCCAATGGTTGCTAGAGTAAAAATTTTATCAGAGCTTGATATTTCGGAAAAGCGTATTCCACAAGATGGGCGTATTGAAATAACAATACTAAAAAAGAAAGTAGATTTTCGTGTTTCTATTTTACCAACAGTACACGGTGAAAAGGTAGTTATGAGGATTTTAGACCGCTCAAGTATTTTAGTTACTAAAGCACAATTAGGATTTACAGAGCATAACTTAAGGTCGTTTGACTCGCTTTTAAAATCGCCAGAGGGGATAGTTTTGGTTAGTGGGCCTACTGGTTCTGGTAAATCAACAACTCTTTATGCTGCTTTAAATGAAATGAACAGACCAAATTCAAACACTGTAACGGTTGAAGACCCTGTTGAGTATCGTCTTAACGGCATAAATCAAGTGCAGGTAAATGTTAAGGCAGGATTAACATTCGCAGGTGGCTTACGTTCAATACTGAGGCAAGACCCTGATATAATCATGCTTGGTGAGATTAGAGATTCTGAAACTGCCGAAATAGCCATAAGAGCAGCCATTACGGGGCACTTAGTTTTATCTACAATTCACACTAATGACTCTATAAGCACCGTTATGAGGCTCGTAGATATGGGAGTAGAGCCATTTCTTGTTACAACTGCTTTGCTAGGCGTTGTTGCACAAAGGCTTGTTAAAAAAGTTTGTATAAATTGTAAAACGACTAGACCATCTACCATTGAAGAAAATTTTGCTCTAAAAATAAATGAAAGTGTAATGCTTGCAGAAGGTAGAGGTTGTAATTCTTGCAATAATTCAGGGTATGCAGGTCGAACTGCGATACATGAAATTCTCATGCTTGATGGTGAGCTTAGAGCCATGTTTGCCAGAGGCGATGAAACAGAATCTATCAAAGAAAGAGCAATGAAAAAAGGACTTAGAACATTAGCCCAGTCGGCTAAAGAGCTAGTTTTTGAAGGGATTACCACTGTTTCAGAAATGCTAAGAGTTACTTACAGTGTGGATTTGGATGTTTAACTTTAGAATAACAAAAGATTTTAAGTATAAAGAGGTGTGGCATTTTGATTGATATAATTCTAAAAAAGGCTGTTGAAGTTAAAGCTTCGGATATTCATATAACGGTTGGGCTTGAGCCAATTTTAAGGCTTCACGGAAAATTAACTAAGCTTGGAAATACGCCATTTACTCAAGAAGATGTAATTTCATTCGTGAATCACATTTTAAAAGAAGAAGATAAAAAAACACTAGAAACTCAAGGCGAGGTTGATTTATCTTACTCTATATCTAATGTTTCACGCTTTAGGCTTAATGTTTTTAAGCAAAAAGGCAACTACGCAATGGCATTTAGAGTAATATCAAACAAAATCCCTAGTATGGATGAATTGGGACTTCCTGTGGATATTATAAGAACTCTTTCAAGAAAACAGAGAGGATTAATTTTAATTACTGGTCCTACGGGAAGTGGTAAGAGTACAACTTTGGCAGCAATGGTTGACTATATGAACACCAATTTAGGTCGCCATATAATAACTATAGAGGATCCTATTGAGTATGTACATAACCACAAAAGCTCGATAATTACTCAACGTGAGATTGGCTCTGACACAAAAAGTTTTGCAAATGCTCTTCGTGCTTCACTACGTGAAGATCCAGACACCATTCTTGTTGGAGAGATGCGAGATCCTGAAACTATTTCAACCGCACTCACTGCGGCAGAAACAGGGCATTTAGTTCTTTCAACGCTACATACGGTAGGTGCTGCAAAAACTATGGACAGAATAGTAGATTCTTTTCCAACAGAGCAACAGCAACAAATAAAAACGCAAATGGCTACGGTTATAGAAGGTGTTATTTCACAGCAGTTATTGCCAAAAGCTGATGGAACTGGAAAAGTTGCCGCATTAGAGATTATGACAGGAACATCTGCTGTTAGAAATTTAATTCGTGAAGGTAAAAATTATCAGCTACCAGCAATTTTGCAAACATCTGTTAAAGACGGTATGCAAACTATGGATAATGAACTTCTTAAATATTATAAAAAAGGCGTAATAGATACACAAAGCTTACAAAGATATGCAGTAGATTTTGACTATATAAAAACACAGCTAGGCAACAACATTTAAAGGTGGTGTGAAAGTGCACAATTATAAATATAAAACAGTTGATGCAAGTGGCCGAACTCAAAGTGGTGTGTTGGCTGCTAAGTCGGAAGTTGAAGTTGCATCATACCTACGAGAAAAAGACCTATTTGCTATAAGTATTGAAAAAATGGCTAAGCAAAACCTTTTAACAAAAGATGTTAGCATTGGCTCTAAAAGAGTTAAAATTGTTCACCTTGTAATATTTTGTAGGCAGCTTTCTGCAATGCTTAAAGCTGGTATGCCACTTGATAAGTCTTTGACAACACAAATAAGACAAACAGAAAGCAAGGTTATGAAAAAGGCATTGATTACACTTTCAGGACAGATTCAACAAGGTGTGCTAATGTCTAGGGCAATGTACGACCAGCCAAATATTTTCCCCAAAATACTGATTAACAGTGTTGAGGCAGGTGAAAAAACAGGGCATCTTGATGATGCTTTAGTAAAAATGGGCGACTATTTTTACAAGCAAGACATCATAAAGAAAAAGATTAAAGGTGCTATGTGGTATCCAATGGCC
>WQZK01000181.1 GCA_009780765.1 Defluviitaleaceae bacterium | reverse complement strand
TAAACCGTTTAGCTTGATATTTTTCTTCCTAAGCATTTTATATACAAAGGTTTTTGGTGCATCATTTAAAAGCTTAAAAAGAAATTTATCAAGTCTTTGGTTTTCTTCTTCTTTTTTTATTATAATTTCACGCATTATTTATTTAATAGTCAAGGTTATTAACAGTTCTAGGGAAAAGCATAACATCTCTGATGTTCGCAACGCCAGTTATATACATCAAGAAACGCTCAACACCAAGACCAAAACCAGCGTGCTTAACACCGCCGTATTTTCTTAAATCGAGATACCATTCATAGTCTGCTCTGTTAAGTCCACACTCTTCCATACGTTGTACTAAAACATCGAACCGCTCTTCACGCTGGCTTCCGCCAACAATTTCGCCAACCGTTGGAACTAATAAGTCAACAGCTGCAACTGTTTTACCGTCGTCATTAAGCCTCATGTAAAAAGATTTAATATCCTTCGGGTAGTCTGTAACAAAAACAGGTTTTTTAAACACCTCACCCGCTAAATATTTTTCATGCTCGGTTTTAATGTCGCAACCCCACTCTACTGGGAATTCAAACTCTACCCCAGATTTTTGTAAAATTTCAATAGCTTCCGTGTAGGTAATTCTGCCAAATTCTGAATTCATAAGCGTGCTAAGTTTTGCTATAAGCCCTTTTTCTACAAAGCTGTCAAAAAACTCAAGTTCTTCTTTGGCGTGTTCAAAACAGTATTTTGTGAGGTATTTAAGCATGTCTTCAATAAGTTGTATATTGTCATCCAGGTCAGCAAAGGCAATTTCTGGTTCCATCATCCAGAATTCTGCTGCATGACGAACAGTGTTAGAATTTTCTGCCCTAAATGTTGGCCCAAAAGTGTAAATATCTCTAAACGCAAGTGCAAAAGCCTCACCGTGGAGCTGGCCTGTAACCGTTAAGTGTGCTATCTTTCCAAAAAAATCCTCTTTGTAATTGATTTTTCCATCTTTCTCTTTTTTAACATCTTTCAAATCCATTGTTGTAACTTGGAACATTTCGCCTGCACCTTCTGCATCGTTCCCTGTAATTATCGGCGTTTGCGTGTAAACAAACCCACGCTCGTTAAAAAATTTATGAATAGCAAAGCTTAAAACCGACCTCATTCTAAAAACTGCCGAAAACGTGTTTGTTCTAGGCCTTAAATGTGCAATTGTGCGAAGAAACTCAAGTGAGTGCCTTTTTTTCTGTAATGGATAGTCTTCAGGCGATTCGCCCTCAACTAAAATAGACGAAGCTTTAATTTCGAAAGGTTGTTTCGCCCCAAGGCTTTCAACCACAGTTCCGTGTACCGTAATACTAGAACCAACGCCCATTTTTGTAATTTCTTCAAAATTATTTAAATTATCATCAAAAACTACTTGAATGCTTTTAAAAAAAGTACCATCATTAAGTTCAATAAATCCAAAAGTTTTGCTATCTCTAACGGTTCTAACCCAACCGCCAAGTTTAACATCCTTCCCCATAAATTCTTGTGGGTTTTTAAAAATTTCTTTAATTTGCAAGTACATAATTTCATCTCCTAAAGCTGTTTTTAATAGTATACCTTACTTTTAATAAAAAATCAATTGACTTTACTAAATATTTAGGATAAACTTTGATTAAGATTATTTCATTATTATAATACACATTATGGAGGAGATTTTTTTTCATGGAAAAGAACCAAAATGTTTTAAAATGGGTAGAAGAAATAAAGGCTTTAACAAATCCTGATGAGGTTGTTTGGATTACTGGAAGTGCGGAAGAAATTGAATACTTAAAAGAAAAAGCTTGCGAGTGTGGCGAGTTAATTAAACTAAACGAAGAAACTTGCCCTAACTGTTATTTACACCGCTCTGATATTGGCGATGTTGCAAGGGTAGAGTCGAGAACATTTATTTGCACGAAAAATAAAGACGAAGCAGGCCCTACAAATAATTGGATGGATAAAGATGAAGCTTACGCTATGCTTACAAACATACTTAAAGACTCGATGAAAGGCCGTACCATGTACGTTATCCCTTATCTTATGGGCCCTGAGGGTTCCCCTTTTTCTAAAGTTGGGTATGAGATAACAGATTCAGCCTACGTTGTTCTTAATATGAACATTATGACTCGTATGGGATCGATTGCAGAAAAACAACTTGGAATGGAGTCTAACGATTTTGTTCGCGGCGTTCACTCAACTGTTTTATTAGACCCCGAAAACAGATATATCTGCCACTTCCCTGAAGACAAAACGATTTGGTCAGTAAACTCTGGCTATGGTGGAAATGCACTTTTAGGCAAAAAATGCTTTGCTCTTCGTATCGCATCTACTCAAGGGCAAAAAGAGGGCTGGCTCGCTGAGCATATGCTTATTATGGGGATAGAAGACCCAGAAGGCAACCGTGAATACATTGCCGCAGCTTTCCCGTCTGCTTGCGGAAAAACTAACTTAGCAATGTTAATCCCACCTGAATTATATACAAAAAAAGGCTACAAATATTTCACAGTTGGTGACGATATTGCTTGGCTTAGAATTAGCGAACAAGACGGTAGGCTCTACGCAGTTAACCCAGAAGCAGGCTTTTTTGGCGTTGTTCCGGGAACTAACGAAAAATCAAACCCCAATGCCCTTAAAACTATCGCAAAAGATACTATATTCACGAATGTAGTACACAATCTTGACGATAACTCGGTTTGGTGGGAAGGGCTTGAAAATCCGCCAACAAATGCACTCGACTGGAAAGGCGAAAAGTGGGATGCAAAGTCTGGCACTAAAGGAGCTCATCCAAATAGCCGCTTTACGGCATCGGCACTAAACTGCCCATCTATCGCAGCAGAGTTTAATAAACCTGAGGGCGTTCCTATTTCTGCTATAGTTTTTGGTGGAAGAAGAGCGAAAACTGCTCCCCTTGCTTACGAAGCTAGAAACTGGCAACACGGCGTTTTTGTTGGTTCTATAATGGGCTCTGAAACAACTGCAGCAGCAGAAGGTGCAGCAGGTGTTACAAGGAGGGATCCTTTTGCGATGCTTCCTTTCTGTGGCTATAATATGGGCGACTATTTTGCTCACTGGCTTGATATGGGTAAGAAGCTTGGCAAAAATGCACCAAAAATCTTTAATGTTAACTGGTTTAGACAAGATGATAACGGCAACTTCTTATGGCCTGGTTTTGGTGAAAATGCTAGAGTTTTAGACTGGATTCTTAGAAGATGTAAAAACGAGATTACGGCAAACGAATCGGAAATTGGATTATTACCTTTAGCGGATGATATAAATATCGACGGACTTTCTATAAACCGTGAAACTTTAGAAAATCTTCTTACAATTGAGCCAGAACTTTGGAAAAAAGAAGCAGTTGAGATTGAAGAGTTTTATAATAAATTTGGCGATAAACTTCCGAAAGAATTATCTCAAGAACTAGAAAATTTAAAAAATAAGCTAGTCTAACTAAAATGGCGATATTCCCCTCCTTCGGAGGGGTGTTGTCGCTTAAGCGACGACGGGGTGGTAAAATGATAGCATTTGTTAAAGGAAAAGTAGATTTTATAAACACAAATTCTGTAGTAATAGATAATAATGGCATAGGCTACGAGGTCTTTGTTACAAACTCAACAATGGCAAGAGTTTCGGGAGCTGCTGAAGTTAAGTTATACACATATTTTCAATTTAAAGAAGACAATATCGCACTATACGGCTTTTACGAAAAAGAAGAGCTTAAAATGTTTAATTTGCTCATATCAGTTTCAGGAATTGGCCCAAAAAGTGCTTTAAATATGTTATCTGCATCTAGCCCGCAAAACTTGATGCTTGCGATCGTTGCAGAGGATATTAACGAAATGAGTAAATTCCCTGGCATCGGTAAAAAAACCGCGGCTCGGCTTATTTTGGAGCTTAAAGACAAAATTAAGGGTGGCATTTCATACGAATCTAGTGAAATTTTACAAGCAGGCAATACATCAAATGTAGAATCTAGCAACAAATCTGATGCAATTGATGCACTTGTAGCCCTTGGTTATAGCAGAAGTGATGCAGTCCGCTCGGTTTTATCAGTTTATGATGAAAGCCTTTTAGCTCAAGACCTCATAAAGCTTGCACTTAAAAAGCTTTCTAAAAATTAGGTGAATTATGGAAAATAGAATTATCACAACAGCATTTACAGAAGAAGAATTTGATTTTGAGCCCAAATTGCGCCCCAACTCGCTCGATACCTACATTGGGCAAGACCGCGTTAAAGAAACCATGCGAGTTTATATCGAGGCGGCAAAAATGCG
>WQZK01000180.1 GCA_009780765.1 Defluviitaleaceae bacterium | reverse complement strand
CCACTATTTAGAGGCTATAAATAAAGATTTGATTGAAAGGGGGTAAAGAAAGAGGAGTTTTTCATGAAATCATACAAAAAAATACTAACGATTCTAAGCTTTGCAATGTTTTTGCAAGCATGTAATACGGCTTCTGGGGTTGCTACTCTTGAAGTGGAAGCAAACCCCATTGAAGCAGATAAAGCTTTTGATATTTCAGGCAGAGAAAGGCTAAACATTTATTTTGAGCGAGAAATAACGCTTTCTGTTTACGAACCTAAAGCAGGGGTGTATCTTGGAGCATATATACTTTCAAACAGATATATAAATTTTAATATAGCAAATTTTGAAGCAGCAGCAGGGCGAGAACACAGTATTTACATGTATCATAAGCAAATTGGAGATTCTTTTCCACAAGAGTTTATTCTTAGCTGCATAGCGAATTTAAAAGCACCTTATATCGTTCTTTCTCCCGAGGATCCATCTAACCCTTTCAGAACCGACAAAATCGCTGAACTAGCAAAGAATTTTGGTAGCTTTTTTGTGCCAACTTTTATAGAGCTTTACCCAAGTATGCGAACAAATGGCTATAATCCACAGGAGTTTATCGAATTTTATAGATATGTTCGAGAAGTTTTTAGAAGACATGCCACAAATGTTGCTTTTGTGTTTAGCATTTGTGAGAGCGAAATTCCTGATTTTTTAGAATATTACCCAGGGGACGATTATGTTGATTGGATTGCATTAAATGTAACTAGGAAAATAGATGATGACGGCAACCCATCTTTTTTAGAAGACGATGTGTTTAACAAAATTAATTTTGTATATCATACATTTCAAGAGCGAAAGCCGATGATTTTAAATTTAGCAATAAGCCATTTTTCAACGTTTAACCATGTGTATCACTCAATGACAGCTGGGCGTGAAATAGAGCGTATTTACACAACAATTGCACAAAGCTACCCAAGAATAAGAGCAATAAATTATTTGGATTATAATTCGGCAAATCCTGTAAATAGGCCTTTAGGGCGAGATAATTTTTCTATTACTGGCAATCAAACGGTTTTATCTTATTACCAAAATGTAATAGATTCTGAAAAATTTCTTTCTGAGCTGGATTTTTCAACAGGTGGTGAAAAGATTTTAATTCCAATCAAGTCCGCATTTTCGGGCTATAGGATATTAGGCGAGTATTATATTTCAGAAAATATTTTAAGGCTTGAACTAAATTTTGATAAGGTTTTTGATGAATTCATTGAAATTAATGGCAAAAAATATATAAATATTTCTCTTTTGGGTTGCAATTATGAAGTGATTTATGATAAAATAATTTTTAAAAGTTAAATTTATTGTATGGAGGAAAATTTATATGGAAAAAATTAGAGTTGCAGTTGTAGGCTATGGAAATATAGGGAAATATGCCGTTTCGGCTGTTTTAGCAGCTAAAGATATGGTTCTTGCTGGTGTTGTTAGGAGAGAGCCTGATGATGATATTGGCGATATTAAAGTTGTTACAGACATAAAAGAGCTTGGCACAGTAGATGTTGCACTTTTATGCTCGCCTACAAGAACTATTGAAGAAGAAGCTGTTAAATACTTAAAAATGGGTATTAACACGGTAGATAGTTATGATATTCATAGCACAATATACGAGCTAAAGCTAATGCTTGAAAAGGTAGCAAAAGAAACAGGTGCAGTTGCGGTTATTTCAGCAGGATGGGACCCAGGGAGTGATTCGGTTGTTAGAGCACTTCTAGAAGCATGTGCACCGAAGGGCATTACTTACACAAATTTTGGTCCTGGCATGAGTATGGGGCATACTGTTGCGGTTAAAGCTAAAGAAGGCGTTAAGAATGCACTTTCTATGACAATTCCTGTGGGAACTTCTATTCATCGCAGAATTGTTTATGTAGAACTTAATGACGGCGTTAATTTCAGTGATGTTGAAAAAGCAATAAAGCAAGACCCTTATTTTTCTTCGGATGAAACGCACGTTATACAAGTTTCTGACGTTAATGAATATATAGACAAAGGGCATGGCGTAAACATGGTTAGAAAAGGCGTTTCGGGACAAACTGATAACCAGCTTTTTGAGTTTAATATGAAAATTAATAACCCAGCTTTAACAGCTCAGATTATGGTTTCTTCAGCAAGAGCATCGAAGAGGCAAGCACCTGGTGCGTATACTATGATAGAAATACCTATGGTAGACTTTTTAGATATGGATAAAGAAACGGCTATTAGGCGTTTGGTTTAGTTAATAAAAATTTCTCTTAGCATAAAACGTTAAGAGAATTTTTATTGTTTTTTTATCTAAAATGTGGTATTGTATATTAATAATGTTAAAAATATATAAATTAAATCTAAGGACGTACTCATGAAAAAAACAGGAAACACAGTATTTTGGGTTGCGATAATCATGCTTTTAACAAAAGTTATCGTTATGTTTGGTAATATTTTGTATATGGCTAGGTTTGGTATAAACCCACAGGTGAATATTTACGCATTTGCTCTTCAAATGCCAAATATAATTTTCAATATAATAGGAACGGCATTAAACACGGTTTTAATTCCGATATATCTTTCGTTTAAATCAAAAAATGATGAAGCTGGAGCAAAGAAATTTATAGATAACATCATAACCATAGCCTCGATAGGGATATTTGTTTTAATCGGCGGTGGTGTATTTTTAGCACCACTTATTGCAAGAGTTGGAGGGTATTCTATTTCAGACGAAGCGGGCTATTTTTCTTATGCAGTTTTTGCCATAAGAATACTTTTGCCTATAATGTTTTTTCACGGACTTAACTATATTTTTCAAGGGTTTTTACAGGCTAACGGGAAATTTAAGTTACCTGCTTTTGTTGCGGCACCATCTTCCGTAGTGGTAATATTTTATGTAGTTTTTCTTGGCAACAGATTTGGCATAACAGGGCTTTTATTTGCAACGCTTATAGGTTTTTCACTCCAGCCACTTATAATGGTGCCGATGGTTAGAAAGCTTGGGTATAGGTACAAGTTTTCTTTCGGAATTAAAGATACGGCTATAATTCAGGCAGGCAAGTTTACACTTCCTGTTTTATTATCGGTTTCGTCGTATCAAATAAATATGTTTTTTAACACAACGATGGCATTTAGATTTGGAACAAATGCTATTATGACACTTGTGCAACAAGTTGTTTTAGTTTCGATTTTAACAATTTGCTACGCAGTTATAAATGTTTATTTTCCGAGGCTTACAAGGCTTTGGGAAGATAAATCTATAGGCGAATATAAGGCAAGCCTGAGAGATATAATTTCAATGCTCTCTTTCATACTTATTCCTGCGGCACTTGGATTTTTCGTGTTAAGAAGAGAGTTATCAGATTTTTTAGCAAACTGGGGCAGGATAGAAGCGACATACGTTATAATTGCAGGTAACATGCTGGCTATTTACGGTTTTTCTGTTTTAGCAGTTGGGCTTAAAGAAGTTATGGACAAGGCGTTCTACGCTCAGAAAAATACAAAAACTCCTGCGATATTTGGCTTTGTTATAATGGCTGCAAATATTTTGATAAGTTTAATTTTATTAAACAGGCTTGGCACTTACAGTATGCCTGTGGCGTATGCGATTTCTAGTTATATTGGGCTTTCGGGGCTTATTATAGTCATGAATAAGCAAATTAAATTCATAACAAAGAGCCTATGCGTTAATGTTTTAAAATGTTTTATTTCGGCAGCTGTTATGGCTGGATTTGTGTTTTTAGTTTTAAGGTGGACAAGCTACATAAACTTTGGACCAGAAGTTGTAGCAAGGGTTATAAGGATAGCAATTCCTGCAATTTTTGGTGTTTTGATATATTTTGTTACGGCTATTGTTTTGAGAATGCCACAAGCTGTAGAATTTACTAAAAAAATACGAAGGGCGTGATTTTGTGAATATCTTGTACCTAATTAATCATGCAGGGCAGGGTGGAACTGAAAAGTATATAAGGGTTTTGGCTGAAGATATGAAAAAACGCGGTCATACGGTTTTTCTTGTTTATAACGAAACGGGGCGTTTGGTTGCGGAAGTGGAGAGTTTGGGGATCGAAACTATTAAGCTTGAAATGAAAAGCCCATTCGACTCTAAAGCTTCAAAAACTTTGAAAAATATATGCAAAGAAAAAAAAATTGATATAATTCACACACAATTTGCGAGAGAAAATTATATTGCCATTCGTTCTAAGGGAGCGAAGGTGATTCACACAAGCCATATAATGCTTAGGAATGATTTTGCGTGGAAAATTTTGAATCGAATGTTTATG
>WQZK01000179.1 GCA_009780765.1 Defluviitaleaceae bacterium | reverse complement strand
TTACTTATACACATAAAACATCACTCGCTATAATGTTAAATAACGAGTGATGTATCAAAATAATCACATAGAAATAAATGTTATTTTAGTTTACTTTTGTTAATAGTGTAAAGATAAAGTTTGGTAAAGCTTAGTTTAAGTATTTGGTTATTTGTATTAGGTTTGTTAGCCTATAAGTATTGACCAAAACTATCTTCTGGTACTACAATACTACCATGACAGCCATTATTTATTGTGCAGCCAGAATTATAACATCCATTATTACTAGCAACCATTGCTTCAAAGTCATTGTTTATAATTTCAAATTTCATTAGAATCCTCCATCTCTTATTTTCTATGTGATTATATGATTCGGATAAAATAATTCTATTCAAGCGGCAATTTAAAATATGTTAGAATTGCCTGCGGTCCATCTCTGGTGAAATTAGGTCACAATTTGTATCAGAACTGGGGTAACCATAGTTGAGGCAAGCACCGTTACCGTTTGCACTAATACAAATTTAACTTATTTTATACACAGCTTTCATAACGCTTTCATAAGTACGTGCGCTACTTTCACAACTATCATTTTGTCCCACTAGTGATATAGGGCATCTTTTACCAAAACATATAGATAATATTTCACACTTGTAACACTTTTGTGGCAAGTTATAAGATGTCCACTTACATATCTTATCATCTTTAATTTGAAAACCGTCTGCTGTAAGCTCTCCTACACAATTTCCAGGTAAATCTAGGTGTACAGTGCATTTCAATAAAGTTCCATCTGTATCAATAACTAAACTGTTATTTTTTGAAGCATAGCATCTCCAGCCAAATGGTGCTATTGTATAGTTAAAGCTCTTTAGATCTAAGTTCAAATCATCAGCAACGCAAAGCATATCGTTCACAACTTTTGTGCCATCATCACACACGTTCAATTCATCGTCTAATTCGCCACCTAGCTTCTTTACTGTTTCAAAATAAACACCAAATCTATCGTCGCCAGAAAAAACTTCGCTCACAAACTGGAAAAACTCCGTTAAATTATGAGCAACATCCATGTCAAAATTTGTTCTTATACTTACTCTAAAAGAAAGCTCTGTAGATTTTGCGTCTTTTAGGTTTTGAATAATTCTATCCCATGTGCCTTGTCCGCCAACTAAAAACCTATTATTGTCATGTGTTTCCTTAAGGCCATCTATGGTTATTTGATAATCAATAATATTGAGTTCTATAAGTTTTGAAAGCTTGTCTATAGATAAAAGATAGCCATTCGTTGTCATTGCTCCATATAAGTCAATCTCCATTTCTTCGGCCAGTTCTTTCATGTTCTGCATAAAGTTACATATTGCCTCAAACTCCAACATTGGTTCGCCACCAAAAAAGGATATAGTTACAGATTTATATTTTTTAGCTTTAATCTCTTTTCTTATAGCATTTAACAAATTTTCATAAGTATCTTCTTCTATTCTCTTGTTTTCATGGCTTTCATAGCAGTAAACACATCTAAAATTACATTGTCTAGTTACAATTGGTATAATGATGAGATTGTCTTCATTTTTTTCAGAAAAATGATAATTTATTAAACTAACCTCATTTACATTATTTTCAACTATCATCTTTAAATCCTTAAGAGCTTTATGAAAATCGTTACTTTCGTCATACTCAATTGTTGATTCGTTTTCTACATAATCAGCTATGGCCTTTGTAATATCGCATTGGGCCTTAAGCATTGTACCATAGAGCGTATTGTGTAGTAAGTATTCATTTTCTCCTTTAATTACATTTAAAAACATACTTTTTTTCATGTTTATTTGCCCCCTATTTGGTTGTTATTTTTTGTGTCTACATATTTTTCAGATTGAATAGTGTACATATCATAATAAAGTCTTTTTAAGTTCATTAACTCTTCGTGAGTTCCCTCTTCAGTAACCCTGCCTTGATCTATAACAATAACTTTTGACATTTTATATGTTAGCGTTAGTCTATGAGATATAACAATTACAGTAGAATCGTTAGTTGTATCTTTAATCAATCTATCATAAAGCAAATATTCGGCATATGGGTCAAGATTACTTGTAGGCTCATCCATAATAAAGGTTTTGGGGCCATTTGCATATATTCTTGCTATAGCTAACTTTTGTGCTTCTCCTCCACTTAGCTCTATTCCATCGGCATATAGTTGGCTTGTTATAGGCGTATCGATTGAGTATTTTAAGTTTTTTATTTTTTCTGTTAAATCAACTTTATCCAAAGCATCCCATATGACACTATCATCAATTGATTTGCCTAAAGTGATATTATCTTTAATTGAAAATGCGTATATAGCAAAATCTTGAAATAAGGTTTGAATAACTGTTCTTAATGATTTTGTGGTATATCTTTTTATATCTACATCATTGATATATATTGTACCTGATAAGGGGTCATAAAGCCTCAACAATAGCTTAATTATAGTAGTTTTTCCTGCTCCATTCTTTCCTACGATAGCTACTTTCTCGCCTTTATTTATCTTAAACGATACATTGTCTAAAGATAAGTATGTATTGTTTGGGTACTTGAAAGAAACATTAGAAAATTCTATTTTGCGAACCTCTTGCAGTTCTTCACCTGTTTCATTTAGTGTTACAGTTTCGTTTGAGTTTAAAAAGTCAATATAATCACTTGCAAAAAGGCTATTACTATACAAATTTGTATAGATATTAACTATATTTAATATTGTACTTTTAAGTTGATTGTAGGCATTTACAGACGTAAAGTATTCGGAAATTACTATTCTTTGTATTACCACCGAAAAGCCAAAGTATAAAGCAACAAAACCACTTTCCAAAGTATTTATACTTCCCGTAAGTATACTTAATAATGCCTTGGTTCGTGTTTGTTTCTTAGTCAATTGAATTATATCATCATTGAAGTTTTGCTTATTTTCAAAAATAAATTTGCTTAAGTTGTTTGCTTTTGTTTCCCTAACTAGTTGAGGAATATAAAACAGTCTATATAAATAATTCACTTGCTTGTTTTTTTCACTAAATAATTTGCTATAATAGTAATCAATTTTTTTAGTTTTATTGCCAATAATGAAATTTACGATTATAATAACAACTATTGCTATAAACATGTATAAGTTCATCCAAATAAGTACACTTGTTATTAAAATTAAATTGAAGATAGATGTTACAAAGCTAGTAATAATAGCGTTTACAGTATCAATAGCCCTGCAGCAGTTTCCAAATGCTCGATTATATTTGTCATATGATTCAGTGTTATCAAAATATCCAAGGTCTAAGTCTATAGTTTTTTGTAAAAATTCATTTATAATTTCAACATATATTTTCTCACTTGATACTTTATCATACTTAGAAAAAATAACACTAATACAGTTGATACACAAAAATGCTACCGTAAAGATTAGCAAAGTAATTATAATTTCATTTAAATCGCCGGCAATAATAGCATCTAGTAAAAACATTGGCATAAGTATTGTTAGTAGTATTGAAATGCTATTAAGTATAGAGATGATAATGCGTAACAAAAACAGCAGTTTATTATATTTAATAACTTTTTTTAGCAAATAAATATTACTTTTCAAGGTATATTTAATTCTCATTCGGCAAACCTCTATTTTTGATGTTATACGTTGTATTCACCAATATTTACTAGGTAAAATTATGGTAAAATTCATAAATAAGCCTTTATTTCTCGAAATTTTTTAAAAAACTTTAAATAATTATTTTATTATTTTAAATCTTTAAGTATGTTATTTTATTCTATCACACTGACTCTATTTCTGTCAACAACATTTTGCAAAAAATTATTATTTTAACCTTAATATAGCATTTTTCTACATCATGTTAAATTATAGATTATAAAGAAAAAGTATTCTTCAGCTTCGCTAAGTGCTTCCCAAAGATATATTACTGCACTTAGTATGGGGTTACGAATAAGTGTCATTTCATTAACTAACTCATATTTATCGTGCATTAGTTCATAGACAGTAATTCTAAAGATTTGTACCATGAGAATTATCATTAGCGAAGTATACGATGTGAATAGCTACGACACGAGATGCAACTCTTTCATCGCTATATTCATCTCCAATTACTTAATAAATCACCAAAACCGCTATAGTTCTCTCTTTGATAATATATATTAGTTACGAATCATAAACGTTTATACGGTATAAAAACTACGTTCTAACAGTATAATAGGCAACACGTATGATATTGTAATATCGTGTAAATTTTTATCAAATAAACCTTGACTTTTAATGCTTTTAGTGTTATATTTATGG
>WQZK01000178.1 GCA_009780765.1 Defluviitaleaceae bacterium | reverse complement strand
GGTGCTCTTCTTACCTGAGTTCTCATGTATCTAATCATAAGCTCATAATCTTCAACAAGTGCAATTTCCCATACATTATCAACAAAGTAACCTAAGAAATTTCTGCCAGAAGCAAATTCAATATACACAAAATCTAATGCACCAGTTTCAAAAGTTACTGGTAAGTCGGCTTCGGTAATTATGCCTCTATCAAGCATAACGCTTGAAAGCTCTTCAGAAAACCCATCAAAAATATGCCTCGTAAATTCGCTTATAGTATATTCAGGAAGCAGGCTCAAATCAAAATCTGGACGCACGCGATTTATATGAACCCTGTGGCTTTGAACACTTTGCAAATTAGATTCAACCATTAAAATTTGCCCATTAAAATCTTCTAAAACATGCTGTTGTAAATTTCTGTGCTCGCCCTCTTTTGAAAGAACAACAGAGATATATCTATCATTTCTATACATAAATCTAACGTCGTAATTACCGTTAAAGCCCTCGTATTCGGCTATAGCTGATAAGACACTAGAAAACTCGGCATACGGAATTTTTGTAATAGCACCGTGGTCCCATCTATAGAGTTCTAAAACATTTCTTAGGCTTTCTCTTTCAATAATTCCAAAAAAGCTTGAATTGCTGTGTCTAAACACAAAACCTTCTGCCGTTTCAAAAGCTGCAAAGAGTGCAATTTCGTTGTTTTCTAAAGGCGAAGCATTAACATCAAGATACCCTTCTAGCCTAGAAGGCCTTATATATAAAAATAAAATATTTTCATCGCTATACTGGGAATTAAGGTCTGTTAGCCCTAAAAGATCACTTGCAACAATGTACGACCTCCCAGGTAAGTCATACAAATACCCATTTTTTGAAACAAACGCAACTGAGCTAATATACCTATCAAAATACTGATTAACTGCCAAAACAACATTTTCAAGCATTTCCATAACCTCGTCCATGCTTTTTGTGGTATCTGCAACGCTTATGTCTATAGGCCTTGGCAATTCTTCTGCAATTTCTTCATTATCATCCATGTTATCCAAATCTATTGGTAACTCTGTAATAATTTCTGTTGGCGGGTTGTTTGTAGCTTCTTCTTCTCTATTTCTGTCCATATTTCTGCCAACAAGAAACAATGTAAGCCCAATAGCACCACAAATAAGTGAACCTATCAGCAACCATCTATATTTTTTTACCATTATTTCACCTCGTTTAAAAACACAATCTTGTAACTATTATTACAAGATTGTGTTTTGCTATTCACCAAATTTTTGAAAGTCTAGTGTTTAGTTAGATTTTTTCCACTCTTCAACAGCCAAAACCAATTGGTCGGCACAAGAGCTTTCTTTACTTCCGCAAACAATGCCTTTTAGTTTTTTAACAACATCGTCAATCTCCATGCCTTCAACCAAAGAAGCAATCGCCTTTAAGTTGCCATTGCAACCGCCAGCAAAACTAATGTTTGTAAGCTTGTTATCAACAACATCAAACATTATTTGTTTTGCACAAATGCCTGTAGTGTTAAATTCCATAAAAGCACCTCTTACTCTTCTATATTTTCTTCTGGCATGTTGTCTTCAAAAACTTCTTCAACATACTCTTCATACTCTTCTACATATTCGTCTAAAGCTTTTTTAGAAAGGCTAATTTTTTCGTTCTCAATATCAACATCAACGATTCTAACCTTAACAACTTCGCCGATAGTAAGAGCTTCATCTGGCTTAGAAACACGCTTATGAGAGATTTGTGAAATATGGATAAGCCCATCAACGCCTTGCTCAAGTTCAACAAAAGCACCAAACGCCGCAAATCTAACAACACGACCCATCACTTCGTCGCCAACAAAATATCTTTGATGAACAGTGTCCCAAGGGTTGTTCGTAACAGCTTTTAAAGAAAGTGAAATTTTATCTTTCTCACGGTCGATTAAAGTAACAGCAACTTCAACTTTGTCGCCTTCTTTTAAAACATCAGAAGCTTTGTTTACACGGCTCCAGCTAAGCTCTGAAAGATGGATTAAACCATCAACGCCACCTAAATCAACAAATGCACCAAAAGGAGCAAGTCTTACAACTGTACCAGAAACTTTTTGACCAACTTCGATAGAGTCATAAACTCTTGATTTAATTGCATTTTCTTCTATCATAGAAAGCTCACGGCGACCAGCAACAATACGTTTTTGGCGGCGCTCTTGAGTTATTTCAAGTATATTAACCATTAAAGTTTTGCCTTTAAATTGCTCGAGATCTGCAACGAATCTTGAAGAAACTTGAGAAGAAGGAATAAACACCCTAACGCCTCTAACACTTGCAACAAGACCGCCCTTAGTAACATCTGTAACTTTTGCTTCTATAGGAGATTTGTTTTCAAGAGCAGCTTCAATATCTTTATATGCCTTTGTTGCTTCAATTTTCTTTCTTGATAATAAAACATTGCCATCGCTGTCGTTCACGCGGATAACAAAAACTTCAATTTCATCGCCCGATTTAACAATATCAGCAGGGTCTTCTGCTTGATTGTCTGAAAATTCGCCTCTTGGAATAATCCCGTCTGATTTAAAGCCAAGGCTTACAGAAACTTCGCCGTTTGAAACGCTTATTACCGTACCTTTTACGATGTCGCCCGTATGTAGCGATACCATAGATTCGTTTAGCATTTCTTCAAATGATTGGTTTTCTCTTGTGTTGTCTAGTTCGTTCATAGCTTTTACAGCCTCCTTTATTATTTCTGGCGGAGTAGATGCGCCAGCCGTTATGCCTATTTTTGAATCTTTAGAAAAAATACTTAAATCCACATCTTTAATACTTTCTACAAAAAATGTATTTTCGCAATTTTTCTTGCAAATTTCAAAAAGTTTTGTCGTGTTAGAACTCATTTTATCGCCCAAAACTATCATAAAATCAACAGTTTTGGATATTTCTTCAGCCTCTTTTTGTCTTATGGCAGTGGCTTTGCAAATTGTATCAAACACGCTTAGGTTTTCTACTCGTTTGTTACTTTTTATTATGTCAATTATTTTGTTAAATAATTCTTTATTAAACGTTGTTTGTGCAACAACGGAATAATCTTTGTAATGCTCTTCAGGAGAAAAGCTTTCAGCTTCTTCCAACGAGCCGATTATGTAAGAGTTGTCGTCTGCATATCCGCTTGTCCCAACAACTTCGGGGTGAGTTTTGTCGCCAATAATTATAATTTTATCGCCATGTTCTTTATGTCGCTTTTCTACCAAATTATGAATTTCTTTAACATCTCTACAAGTAGCATCTATAAACTCAATGCCCCTATCAGAAAGCTCTTGATAAACCGCCGGCTTAACGCCATGTGCCCTAATTATAACCTTTGTACCTTCTTCAACCAAGCCAAGCGAATCGACCGATTTAACGCCTTTTCGCTGTAAATCTTCAACCATCGTCATATTATGAGTTATAGGCCCAAAAGTAACAATTTTACTCTCACTAATACTATTATAAACTGTATTTAAAGCTTTTGCAACCCCATAACAAAAACCTGCCGATTTTGCGAGCATTATTTGCATCAATCCCTACCCCCTTTTAACGAGCCTATAGCCTGCATAATCTCTTCTGTGACCATCTCTAAAACATCGGTTTTAAGCTTTAAACCTTCGTATTTTTCAAGCGATAAAGGCTTGCCAACAAAAACTTCTATCTTAGAAAAAATTCTAAACCTCGGAGCACTTATAAAAATTGGCAAAACTGGCACCTTTGCCTTAAGTGCAAATAGTGAAACACCCGATTTTGCAGAGCTTATATCATCTGCACTCATCCTTGTGCCTTGTGCGAAAATACCTAAAACATTACCCTCTTTTAATAAATTTACTGATGTTCGCATAGTTTCCATAGAGGCCTTAGAGCGATTAGTAGGAATAGCACCAAGACCAATTAATACTTTGCCAAAAAGTTTGTTTTTAAACAATTCCTCTTTTCCAACAAAGTAAACTTTTCGCTTAATAGTAAGCCCCACAAGCATCGCATCGGCACCACTTATGTGGTTGGCACATACAATAAGGCCACCGTCTGATGGCAGATGTTCTCGCCCATATATCTTAAGTCGGTAGAATAGCCTAAAATAAATTGTGAAAACTATTCTTGCAATTGTGTAAAGCATTATTTTTTTACTCCTTTTGATATTATTTATATTTTGCTTTTTCTAGATTGCTTCGTTGTGGTTCTTACACTCCTCGCAATAGAGTTGTATCGAAATTAAAAAATATAGGCTAAGAACGTCATTGCGAACCCTTGTAAAGGGTGAAGCAATCTCTAGTGGTTTTGCTCCGCCTTGGCACTTTCGCTTTGC
>WQZK01000177.1 GCA_009780765.1 Defluviitaleaceae bacterium | reverse complement strand
TAAAAATTAGTAGTGATGCGGTGAGTAGTGCTAATATTTTTTTCATGATGTTTTTCTCCTTAATAGTTTAATTTCTTTTTTTCTGGCCGTTTGAAGTGCAACGGCAAATATTAAGATAAGCCCGATTATAACTTGCTGCCTAAACGAATCGACCCCATTTAAATTAAGTCCATTCCTTAGAACACCAATTATAAGTGCACCGATAACCGTGTTTAAAATGCTGCCTTCGCCGCCCCAAATAGAAACACCTCCAACAACTGCCATGGCAATTGCCTCAAGCTCTATACCTACCATAGCGTTTGGCTGGGCGGAGGTAATGCGAGATGCCATTATAACTCCACAAATAGCAGCAGAAAAGCCCGAAACTGCATAGGCGAACATCCTAGTTTTTTTTGCACTTATGCCCGAAAGCTTGGCGGCTTCTAAATTAGAGCCACAGGCGTAAATTTGCCTGCCGATACGTGTTTTTGCAAGAATAATACCCAAGATAATGGCGTAAACCATAGCGATTATAACGCTATAGAAAATGCCTGAATTGCCAAAGCGGCCATTGCCAATTATATCAAACGCTTGCCTTGTTGTTTCATTTTCAATATCTCTGCTGTAAAGAGGCATGCCACGAACCATAGAATTTGCAAGCCCTCTAAACACCCAGCCAGTGCCAAGTGTTGCGATAAATGGCACAACACCTAAGAATTCTATAAAAAAGCCATTTAAGATGCCTGTTGCAATTCCAATTACAAGCGAGATAATTATTGCAATAACAAGCGGAGTGCCTGCGATTAGTAAGGCAACTACCACAATTCCAGCTAGTGCCATAGAAGCTCCAACAGATAAATCGTTGCCACCACCAACAATCGGAAAAGTAAGCCCACATGCGATTATTACAAAGATAACAAGCTGTTGCAGTATATTTCTAAGATTTGCAGGAGCTAGGAAAAGGTCTGGCGTGAGCAAGCTAAAAACGCCAAATAAAGCCATTAAAATAATGAATGAGAACAATGCCCTTTTTTGTGAAGTTTTCATTTTTAGCCTCCAGTTTCCATAGCCATTTTCATAAGTTCTTCTTTTGATGTATCTTTAGTTATAAGTTCACGAGAAGCTTCGCCGTTTTTCATAACTATAATTTTATCGCTCATGCCAAGGATTTCAGAAATATCAGAAGAAATCATAATTATTTTAAGCCCTGAATCGCTCAGTTTATTAAAAAGTTCGTAAATTTCATATTTTGCACCAATGTCTATCCCTCTTGTTGGCTCGTCTACAATCAAGGTTTTTAAATCTCGAGAAAGCCACTTAGCAAGAACAACTTTTTGCTGATTTCCGCCTGATAAATTTTTGCAAATCTCTTTAGTAGAAGGAGTTTTGATTTTTAACAAATTTATATAGTTTTCTGCGATTTTTTTGCTTTTTTTATCACTCACAAAGCCAAACTTTGATATGTTTTTTAGGTTTGCCATGTTTACATTAAAATCAATGCTTAAGCTTAGAGCAAGCCCGTCATGTTTACGGTTTTCTGTAACGTAGCCAATTTCGCCTTTTTTATCTGCTTCAAAAATGGAGCGAGCCATTCTTGTTCGCCCAGAGCCAACAAGCCCGAATATACCCAAGATTTCGGCGTTTTTGCGTTCATATTTAGGAAACTTATCTTTAAAATCTCGCCCAACCATCATGCTTATAACTTGGTTCATGTTTACATCTTTCGTAAGCATTTCGCCTACGGTGTTACCATCTCGTAAAACAGTGATGCGGTCGCAAATTTTTTCAACCTCTTCTAAGCGGTGCGATATGTAAACCATGGAAACACCTTGCTTTTTTAGCTTGTTCATGGTGGTAAATAATTTTTCTGTTTCCGAATCGGTAAGAGTTGCCGTTGGTTCGTCTAAAATTAATATTTTTAAATCGTTAGATAATGCCTTTGCAATTTCAACCATCTGTTGTTTAGAAATGCTTAAATTTCCTACAATTTCATGGGTATCTAAATCACAGCCCAAATCGTTTAAAATTTGCCGTGCTTCTTGGTGCATTTTTTTGGTATCTATAAATGGGCCTTTTTTGTGAAACTTGCCCATAAAAATATTATCTGCAACGCTTAAATCTTTGCATAAATTAAGCTCTTGATAAATGATTGAAATTCCTAAGTTTTTTGCCGTTTTTACCGAGTTGATTTCGATATTTTCGCCATCTAAAAAAATATCACCATGATCTTTTAAAACCGAGCCAGACATTATTTTCATAAGTGTAGATTTGCCAGCACCATTTTCGCCAACAAGCCCATGAATTTCGCCTTTTTGTAAACTAAAAGAAACCCTGTCGAGTGCTAAAACCCCAGGGAATTGCTTTGTGATATTTTGCATGTAGAAGAATTCTTGTGTCATTTATCTATTGCCTTTTTATGTATAGTAGTGTAGTAAAATGCTTTTCAATCAGTATCATTATTAGGTCAAAACGCGAATGCACTGTAGTGCTTCGCTTCCCCTCAATGATACTGTTTCAAAGTGATTTTACTATATGTATAAAGAAAGGCCCTTTGAGATGATTCGCTCAAAGGGTGAGTTTTCTACCAAACGTAATTACATACACTTAAATTATATATGATTTAAGTGTGCTTGTCAAGTAGATTATTGCATTTTTTGTAGTGCTGTGTTATAATGTTATTCTGCTCCATAATGAATGGGAATGAAAATTATGAACTATAAAGGAATGATTACGATGAAAAAGCTAAATTATAACTCACCAGTAACAACAGGGAGGGTGACTATATCTTAACCCTTTCTGCGAATCCGTAGGAGGAACAATGATGATAAGATTAACACCGATTAAAAACCATAATATTGGAACATTTGCTTTGCGAGTGGAAGTTCGTGAAGATCAACAACACCTTGGTAATTTTAATTTTGCACAACGTTTAGGTTTTGCTTATGCTGACTGGGCAACAACTGGTAAGCAACCTTTTGTGTTTGGTATCGCCCATGGTGAAAAAACGCCTGTAGGTGTATTAATAATTAGTTATGCAACTGCTGAAGAGGGCGAATATGTTAATGGTGATCTTGAATGTTACTACATTGATGTTCTATATATTGATAAAAATCATCAAGGTAAAGGTTATGCAAAAGAAGCACTAAAAGAAGCAATAAAATTTATTAAAACTTTCCCACATGGGGAAGCAAAAAGTATTTATAGTGACACCAAACCCAAAAATGAAGGTATGCTTAAAACCTTTGCTAGTGTTGGCTTTGTTGAAACTGACGATAGCAACGAAAACGATATTGTAGTGAGGTTTGCACTATGATAAGACTAACACAAATTAACTGGAATAATGCGGGACCATTTTCTCGCTTAGAAGTAAACGAAAATCAAAAAGGAGAAATTTTTGATTTTAAATACATTTTAAGGCTAATGTATTGTAAATGGGTAGTACTGGCATCCAACCACTAGAGTACGGAATTGCTTATGGTGATACGACGGCTGTTGGTGTTATAGCAGTAAATTACGAAACTGTTAAAGAAGGTCACTACATAAATAACGATGTTAAATTATGGGGTGTTATCTGTTAAAGGAGTAAATAACACTGTTCAAATAGCATCATTACAAAAACATCAAAATTGTGATAAAGCGGCTTTACTGGCTGAACAAATAAAAAAAACAGAGGGTGCACTTATGTACCACAACGAGTGTGGTACGTGCGTAAAGTTTATATTTTCTCTATTTAGGAGGCAACGATGAAAGACATCCCTAATTACGATACATTTGCCAAAATAGAACCCATTACAAAGGGTGAGTCAGATGACGAAAAATATTTTGTTGAAACCGCAAGTGGGCAAAAGTTGATTCTACGAATTTCCAACATTGAAAACATCAATATAAAAAAAGCTGAATATATGATGCTAGAGCGTGTCGCTACACTGGGTGTTCCTATTTCGCAACCTATAGATTTCGGTGTATGCAACAATGGCAAAAGTGTCTATCAGTTATTGAGTTGGCTTGAAGGGGAAGATTTGCAATCATTGTTGCCGAACATGACCGAAGCAGAGCAATATACTTACGGCTTGAAAGCAGGCGAGTTGTTACGTCTAATCCATACGATACCCGCCCCAAGCAATGCCGAACCTTTGGAAGATTGGTTTATGGAATATGTACAAGAATCAATCGACTGTTACAACGGCAAAGATATAAAAGTTGAAGAAGTAAACGTGCTTATAAAGTACATTCAAAACAATACACACTTGATTAAAGGTAGACCACAATCGCTTATCCACAGTGATTTTATTGATTCAAATATTATAGTCATGTCAGATGGCAACCTCGGCGTTATTGACTTTAACTATGAAATATTTGAAAAGGGTTATGGAGACCCGTGGGTAGAT
>WQZK01000176.1 GCA_009780765.1 Defluviitaleaceae bacterium | reverse complement strand
GTTGCCATTAATCATAATGCCACCTCTTTTTTCTTAATGTTCTTATAAAATCTACCTAGATTGTTTTCTATTCGCTTAACATCAAGAGCATTTACAACATATTGTGCAAATTTAACATTGCTTAGTGGATCAACCTCATTATCTCTACACCAATCTACATAATTATTATACAAAACTTTTGCGGGCTCACTAGCCCCATTTTCTATTTGATAAGTTTCGTTAAAAAATGTTGATATATGTTCATGTTGGCAAAAAGCATCTAGCTTATCTTGACTTAGCTGAAATTGTGGATAAGCTTCTCCTGTGGCTGCTTCATAAGCTTTGCGAAGAATAACGCTTTTTTCGCTTTCTGGAGAATGTCGTAGTAACTTATACATATATTCTGCTAATTCAGGGTCTTTTGTAATGTTAGGTTGTAATTGCTCGTATTTGCCCGTTTTACGAATAGAGGGCAATACTTCATGTGTTACCCAACGCCTAAAGGCCTTAGCCTGCCTTTTATTAGAGCGTAATATTAAGTTATATAGACCACTTTCGTTTATGATTGTTGTATCTTGCTTTCTTCCTAAAGAATCAATGATGTGAGTTTGGCTCACCTCATCGTTGTCAAGTCGGCTTGCAACTCTTGCAGGTGTAGTCAGTTCCAGTATCTCACAAACGTCTTTAAGCACTAACCATGGCTCACCGCTGATGGTTACTGCCCTAATTTCAGCATTTTTATAATTAAAAATTGTTATGTTATTCATAAATAAAAAGCCTCCTAATCAATATTTTACATATTGACAGAAAGCCCTATCTGATTTATAATAGATTTCAGATAGAGTAATCTGTCGGCAGAAATAGTCTGTTTTCGTCTTTGGTCGGATTGAACGGACTATTTCTATTTTTTATTACGCATTTCCAGCTTAGCAACCGCTTCTCTACTGAACAGATAATTTCTACTACCTGCTTCCCTCATTTCACTGTCATCTAAGTTTAATTTTTTAGCTAACTTAATTAAATAAGTTGGTGTAATGTTTAATTTATCGGCTACTTCTCTAGTAATAAATACGTCTTGTACACTAGTCAATTAATCACCTCCCACAAATATGTTACCATGACGAACGTCGAAAGTCAATATGTTTTTTAAAATTTATTCATAAAATTTCAACAAGTTTAAAATTTTACTTGCATTTTGTATCGTTTAATGTTAAAATTTGTACTATATTGTAATATTAAATATAGATAGCACCATAGAAAGGGTGAAATTTATGGTTTTTGGAAGATGTCGTTTTATTAAAGACTGGCCAGAGTGGGAAACCTCCGTACATGAGGACGAATCCCAATTCAGAAGACAAGGGCGTGCTATGACTTATCCATTTGAGTTCAAGGTTAAAAAAACATATAAGGTTGCTGTTTTTACAAGTGAAGATTTGTTGAGATTATACCAAACAACTTTATCCGACTGCACCTGTGGTGATTTTCAAGAAAGAAAATTGCCATGCAAACATATTTACAGGCTTGCTGTTGAATTAGGTTTGATTGAGATAATAAAGCGTAGCAGAACCGATACTAATGGATATAATAAAGAGGTTATTATGGAAATTGTAAACTCAGATGATTGGGATAATCACCCAGAGCAAATTAAGAGGCAGACTAGTGCAATGGATAAAAAATGTACACCTACAAGCATAAACTTCGAAAATAAAACAGGGATTTTTACTGGTTCTGGAAAAAAACCTTATGAAACCAGTGCTATTACATGCACTTGCCGTGATTTTTTTGTGCGTAGATTACCATGTAAACATATTTATCGGCTAAGATATGAATTGACCAATAATGAAAGCTCATAAGCTAGGAGTTGAAACTCTTAGCTTATTCTTTTTTCCCCCTCGCCCCACATCATAATAAACAGCCCAGTTTTGCACAAAAATAACCGCCTAAGCGGTTTAATTTTATCCATTGCACAAATTGTAGAATTATGCTATAATCGTTTTATTCCCAATAGAGAGGAGGGGAATGTTATCAAAAAGTTTACGAACTTACTAAAAAATTGCAATTTACATAAAGTAATTAAGCTTATTCTTAATACTTTGAAAATTGCTAAACTTTTAAAAGATTTATTCTTATAAAAGTTTAGAAGCTAAGAGTTGCACCTCTTAGCTTCTTTTTTCCCTTTAGAAAGCTGGAAAGTTATCAATACTTACTAAAAAAGGAGTTTACTATTAAACTTACTATTAAATTTATTATACTATAACTATCCTCACTTGTCAATAGTGCTACTCATCATTAATCTTGAGAGCCTGATACTATACTTTAGTCCTACTGCCCCTCTCCCCCAATCATAATAAACAGCCCAAAAATGAAAAATACAGCCTCAGCGGGGACAGTTTTAGCCTGATAAAGGACAGTTTTATTTCGATAAAGCTAGTATTTAAGCCATCAGTGGCATAGGTAATAGTCCTTCCTACTTATTTATCTATATATGTTTTCTCTTATTACTATCTTATCAATTTGAATGAGTATTACTTTTCTAATATCTTTACCACCTATACCACTAAAGAATAAAAAATAAGTAAATATATAGGTTTTATAGATAAGGTTAGCCTATACTAACATACCACGAAATATTCTCAAACTTACCACCGCCCTGTGTCCCCTATGTCTTATTTTCCAATTTTGTCTAAAATTTGTTTTTTTGCATACATGTCAAAAGTACCCCCCCATAATTTCACATAGCTTTCCAAGACTTGCGGTAAATAAGGAAATTAGCCGTTTCCGCTTGTAAATCACGCTTCCACCCCGTATAATCTAATCATATAACTCTTGTAGTAATTTAAGGCAAGTATGAATTTGTACATCGCAAATAAAGATAGCCTCTTGTGTAGATAGATTTTACATTTAAGTGCTTATATTTAAAAAGCTACATGGGCATTTTGAATTGCTACACTTCATAATTTATTTTAGTTTTTCACAAAAAATTGAACGGGTCCTCCCCAAAAAGTCGATAGATGCGGAGGTCGCAATGCCCGAAAGCTGCCTAGATACGAACTTAAAAATCGGGCATTTCGTAATTTTCAAAAAAATTCAAAGCCACAGCAATCGTGTGGCATATCAGAAAAGTAAAGCCCACACCTATGTGTGGCATCGTAAACCAAAAGCCTACGGTTTTAAAAAATGTAGCATGTAAGCCAAAAGCCCACGGCTTTAAAAGATGTGGCAATTATAGAGAGGGTGATTTAATTGGCAACAAATCAAACAGATACAACTAAAAATGCAGGCCAATTAACGCTCAATTTCGCTAGTGAAGGCGAAACAAAATACAAAATAGTCGTAGAACCAAGCGGCACATACGAACAATTAGAACAAGCTATCTTAGGTGGCAATGCGAATTTAGTAAAAAAAGACGTTATCGCAGCATTTTGCGGTTTAACGAGTAGACGAATAGAACAATTAACGCAAGACGGTGTTATTGAAGCAACAAATGGTCCATGGGCTTTTAAATCTGCCGCATATGACTTTTTGCTGACAATCAGTAATTTATTGACTTATTTTAGGGATAAGCAAAATGAGAAAAAAGAGCAAAGTAAGGACTTAGAAGAACAGAAATTACGTAGAGAAACTGCCTTGGCCGAGCTTAAAGAATTAGAGCTAGCCAAAATAAAGGGCGAGCTCCATACAAGTGAAGCCATTGAAAAAGAATTTGGCAATATGTTAACACGCATAAGGGTGTCTTTACTGGCCATTCCTCTTGGTGTTGCTCCATTACTGCTAGAGCAAACAGATGCAACCGTAATTTCGCAAATTTTAGAAGAGCGATTATATCGATGCTTAAACGAAATTATCAACTATGACGTTAATACTTTCATAGAAGCATCGGGCGAACAAATTGGGGTTGATGACAATAACGACGAATAACACTCAAAAACTATTCCAACAACTTATTTGTATATTAACTCCACCGCCAAAGCTAACAATATCAGAATGGGCGGATAAATATCGAGTACTATCAAGCGAAGAATCAGCGAGCCCAGGACAATGGCATAATGATTTTGTTCCGTATATGGTTGAGCCGATGAACGCCATATCAGACCCATTTATAAAAGAAGTGGTGCTAATGTGTGCAGCACAGACAGCCAAAACAAACGTAATGATGAACACCATTGGCTACTATATGGATTCCGACCCTTGCCCAATCATGCTTGTAGAGCCAACTATTGAAGTTGGAGAATCTATAAGCCGTGAAAAAATAGCACCAATGCTAAGAGATACACCTGTTTTAAGAAAGTTGTTTCCAGACGACAAAGCAAAAACTACAGGAAACACGATAAAAGAGAAATCTTTTCCGGGTGGGTTTTTAGTTATAGCGGGTGCGAATAGTGCTTCGTC
>WQZK01000175.1 GCA_009780765.1 Defluviitaleaceae bacterium | reverse complement strand
TTGGCGGAGGACTATTTTTAATAGGCCAGTCTATATCGGTTACAAATGTTTTTGGGGCGTGGCGTATGTTTGGTTTTGCAGTGCCATCAGGGCTTGTGGTTTTGCCGCTTTTAATCGGTATTGGCATGTTGTTTTATAATCATAAAAGCAAAGCATGGAAAATTGTAACAGGCTTTGGCGTGTTGTTTATACTGCTTTCGGTTATTCTTAGCATACGCATTGTTGTACATAGGGTAACGTTTTTCGACTTTATTCTGATGTTTGGGCTTACCGCAGCGGGAGTTGCAATGCTTTTAAGGTTTTGGTTTTATGACCGTAAATAGAAATAAACACCCTGCATTGTGGAAAAACAATTGTAGGGTGTTTTTATAGTTGGCGATGGTGTACCTTATGTACACATTTT
Organism: Defluviitaleaceae bacterium; assembly: GCA_009780765.1. Taxonomy (GTDB): domain Bacteria; phylum Bacillota; class Clostridia; order Lachnospirales; family UBA5962; genus WQZK01. The sequence goes on along the minus strand of WQZK01000175.1, from coordinate 3,979 downwards.
TTGTTTTTTGATCTTTTAAGGATTTGAACTTGTTTGAACACATCGTAATATGATATAATGATTATAATGTGAAACTCAAAAACCTTACAGCAATAAATAGAGGGGGGTATCCTAATGGGAAGAAATAAGAAAAAAGGTGTTTTACGCTTAGACAATGCGATGGGAAAGAGCAATGTAGATTTAAGATATCTAAACTTTGAAAGAGCTGATTGCTATCGCACCAATTTTAGCAACTCAATATTTGAAAACCTTGATATGCGTGCAGCAAAATTTAAGTTTTGCAACTTATCTGGAGCCAATCTAAAGAACGTTAATCTTACTGGTGCTAATTTAAAAGGTAGCGACTTAACAAATGCAGATTTAACAGGTGCTAATTTAAAAAATTGCAAGATAGAGGGGGCGAATTTTAGAGGAGCAATTATTACAGATGCTAATTTTGAGCACGTTAATAAAGCTAAAGCTAGAAGCCTTAATATTGATGTTTCAGAAACTGATCAAAATAAAAAAGATACTATAAATAAGTGATACTAGCCTCGCATTATCCATATAACGAAACGAATAGAAAAATTGGGAGAGAATCGAGCTTCAAGAAAAATCGAAGTGCTTAGAAAATTTACATAAACAAGAAATATTATAGCGAAACAAGGCGAGTAAAAAACAACACAAAACAATTATTTTAAAACATGACATACAGCCGTCATGTTTTTTGTGTTATACTAAGATTTAGCAAGGGGGAATTTTGATGAATTTAAACCAAGAATTTATAGAAAATCTGAAGTCGGAAGGCTGCGATATAGTTGGATTTGCAGACCTTAGCGTATTACCAGAAGAGCTTAGGGCAAAACTAGGAAAAGGCTTAAGTGTTGGCATAATAATGGCAACAACATATGCACCAGAAGCCGTGTGGGACAAGCTTAGCAACACGCAAAAACAAACCATTAGGGATGACTGGAAAGAAAGCAATCCTCTGGAGAGATACAACAAAGCAGCTAAAGCCTTTTTAAAGGAAAAAGGATACAAACGTAATACCACATATTCAACAATGGAAATTACATACAAAATGCTGGCAACAATAGCGGGTTTAGGCTGGATTGGTAAGTGTGCCCTTTTGGTTTCTAAAAAGCAGGGTCCTGCTGTTAGATTTACTGCCGTGTTAACAGATGCACCTTTCGAGTGCGGAGAAGCTATAGAAGCGTCAAACTGTCCGCCAAATTGCAGTTTTTGTGCTGATATATGCCCAGCAAGTGCAATAAGTGGCAGGCTATGGCAAAGAGGCGTACATAGAGATGAATTTTTTAATGTAGAATCTTGTAAAAAGTTGAGAAGTAAATGTGATACTGTTTGCATTGCGAATTGTCCGTATACAAAAGAAGGGTTGGAATACAGCTAATGAGCAAAAAAGATGAAAAATTTAACGAATTAATTAATTTCCAGCAACTAGAAATTAAGAATTGGGTTGTTGAGATGGATAAGCTTCTAACGAACAGTGGATGCAAAGCTGCTGTTGATTCTAAGGGAAATTTTACGTATACATCAAAACAAAGCAAAAAAATTGTGGTAAGAATTACAATGAAAGAAACCGAGTGCATTGTAAGACCTAATACAATTAATGCAACAAGTTCAGATAGTATTGAAACAAATCTTCCAGAAAGTATGCTGGAGGTTATGAGGAATTCTCGTGGCTGTGGAGGTTGTGCAAAAAAGAACCCAAGCTTTATAGAGTGTAAACACGGAGGACCTTATAAGTTTATGCAAGAGGGCAAAGAATTTGAAGCTTGCAGGTTTGTTGGCTTTAATTTCTCGGTAGCTGATGCTGAAAATCGTGCTGCACTTAAAAAATGGCTTGAGTTAGAATTAGAATCTTGAAAGGATGAATTTTTATGTTAAGTGCCGTATTTTATTGCTCTTTTAAGTTAAAAAAAGGTGTAGATGTTGAAGAATTTTTAAAGGCGGCAGAAAAGCTAAATAATGAATATATATCCAAGCAAAAAGGGTATATTTCGTGGAAACAAATGGTTGATGGTGATACTTGGGCAGATTCTATAACATTTGAAACTTTGGAAGATGTTAAGAAATTTGAAGCAGCTGCAGGTAATTCAGGCGAGCTTGCGAAGAATTTTTATTCATTTATTAACTTAAATAGTTGTAAGGTTAATTATTTTTCTATCAAAAGAAATTATCAAAAAGGAGAAAACTAAAATGTCTAATCAAAGCGTGCTAGATTTTAAAAAATATTTAGAAGAAAACGAAATGACAATAAACGGTGCCGAAGTTAGCTACAAAGGCAAAGTTATGTGCTATATGCACATTGGCGAGGGTACAGAAATGCCTGACCCATTTACTATCTGGACCGACGGCGATTATAGCCGTGAGCTTGATAATTTTAAAATTAGCGATGAAATGAAAGAAATTGCTTGGGCAAATGTTAATACTTGCGGAAGTTGTGGCGGTAATTGTAGCCCTGGTAAACTCAAAACAATTTTTGGCAAAGAGTTTAACAATGTTTGTAGTGCGGATATGGCATTTTATATGCCTGATGCTAAAAGCTTAGAATGTGTAAAAAAATTATTGGAAATGAGGAAATTAAGTGAGTAGCCAAATAGGTGATACTATAGCCTTTGGTGAATACGATTGGCACGTGCTTGATGTTTGCGGAGATAAAGCCTTGATTATAACAAAAAATATAATCGACCAGCGGCCTTACCATAATGCCTATAAAGATACAACATGGGCTGATTGTGCCTTGCGAAAATATCTTAATGATGAGTTTTACAATAAATTTAGTGAAGCTGATAAATCAAGAATAATTTTGGTAGTAAATAAAAATCTAAACAACGAATGGTATGGCACAAACGGCGGCGAAGATACGGAGGACAACATATTTTTATTAAGTATTGAGGAAGTGACGTGCCGATATTTTGGCGACAGCAGTGCAAAACTTTACGACACTAGAAAAAATAAAAGGTATTGGTTTGAAAGAAAAGACATAAACAATGATAAACGCATAGCGAGGCTTGAAAATGGGCGTATTTGGTGGTGGTGGCTCCGTTCTTCTGGTCGTGTGCCTTTAAAGGCTGTGTATATTCATGGCGATGGCAATATAGGTATTCAAGGTAACAATATATTAAAAGGGAATATAGCCGATGGCAGGTGTACAGGCGGGGTTCGCCCTGCTTTATGGCTAATTCTTAAACAATAATGGAGGAATATAAAATGCAGAAAAAAGAAGTATTACTATTATTAACTGACCATTGGGCAGATTGGGAGGCCGCTAACGTAATTGCTGGCATAACTATGGCACAAACACATGATGTTAAAACAATTTCTATCGACAAAAATCCAAAGGTATCAATTGGCGGTTTACGTACTGAAATAGATTATACTATTGAGGAGTATAAAAATCTTGATAATTTGGCAATGATAATTTTAGTGGGTGGTTTTTCTTGGGGTGAAAACATTTACCAAGAAATTGCCGATTTTGTGAAAAAAGCGAACAATCTAAACATTCCGGTTGCTGCTATTTGCGGTGCAACGCAGTTTCTCGCTAAGCATGGTTTTCTTGATAATGCCAAGCACACGGGCGACGAATACGAGTATTTTATGGAACAGCTAAAAGACGAAAAAGGCTACAAGGGACACGCAAATTTTGTGGTTTCGCAACTAGTTAACGACAAAGGCTTTATAACAGCAAACGAAACATCGGCACTAGAATTTGCGTGTGAAATTCTTAAAGTGTTAGAAGTTTATCCGGAGGAAGAACTTGCTGAGTGGTATAAGAAATATAAAAATGGTCTAGCTAATTAGGTGATTGTAGGGGCGAATTTTATTCGCCCTATATTTATCAAATATTATTTTAAAAAATCAGACAAATAGAACTTCCATTCGTATATAATTTATGGTATACTAATGTTTCGTAGAAAAAAGGGGGAATTAAATCAATGAAACAAATTATAGAAGTTAAAGACTTCTCAAAAAAATA
>WQZK01000174.1 GCA_009780765.1 Defluviitaleaceae bacterium | reverse complement strand
TAGGAATATAATAAACACAAATGATGAAAAAAGGTGGTGATTTAGTGGAGTTTAAACATGTTTCGGTGCTACTAGAAGAAACAATAGAGCTACTTAACATGAGCCCTAACGGGGTTTATGTTGATGGAACTTTGGGTGGTGGTGGCCATTCTTTGAAAATTTTAGAAAAGCTTTCAGACAAAGGTAGGCTTATTGTTATCGACCAAGATGAAGACGCACTAAATCATTCTAAAATTAAGCTTGAAAAATACTTAGATAAAATAAGTTTTGTACATAATAATTTTTCTAACATACAGGCAATACTTGATGAATTGGATATTGATAGAATTGACGGAATGATTATGGATTTGGGTGTTTCGTCTTATCAGCTTGATGAGCCTGAACGTGGCTTTTCATACATGCACGACGCTTTTTTAGATATGCGAATGGACAAGCGTAAGCACGAAACTGCCCACGATATTGTTAATAAATACGACGAAAAAAAACTGACAAAGATTTTTTACGAATATGGCGAAGAAAGATGGGCAAAACGAGTTGCCGAGTTTATTGTGAACGAAAGAAGGAAAGGGCCGATTAATACAACTTTCGAGCTTGTTTCTGTTATAAAAAAAGCAATACCAAAAGGTGCGAGAGAAGATGGCCCGCATCCTGCAAAACGTATATTTCAGGCAATTAGAATAGAACTTAACCAAGAGCTTGAAATACTAAAGCAGGCTATAAGTGATATTTCTGATAGAATGAAAATTGGCGGAAGAATTGCGATTATTACTTTTCATTCGCTTGAAGATAGAATTGTAAAAAACACGTTTAGAGATTTAGAAAACCCTTGCACTTGCCCATCACAATTTCCAATGTGTGTGTGTAAAAAATTGCCGCAAGTTGCGGTTATTACTAAAAAGCCAATTATTCCAAGCGAAGAAGAGCTTGAGGCAAATCACCGTGCGAGAAGTGCTAAGCTTCGCGTGGCAGAAAAAATTTAGGAGGAGAATTGCATGGCACAAAGAAGAAATCAACCACCTCAAAGACCTAGAGGTTCAGCATCATTGCAAAATAGAAACCCAAGGCAACCCCAAAACTATAATCGCTATAATAATTCTTCTGTGGCATATGATTACGCCGCTCTTCCACAGTATGATGATTATCAAGAAGAACTAAGGCCAATAAGAAGACCTCGCACTAAAAGAAATTTAAAGCCTAGATATGTTAAGGCAGAGAGCCAAGGCAGAATGCCTAAGCTTTCTACATTTTTAACTATGGGTATTGTTTTTGCATGTGGCTTTTTGTGTATTGCGGCTTTATCTAGCAATAATTATTTACAAAGAACAAACAACGCAAGAACAAGAGAGCTTGCCGCACTAAATGCAAGAACTCAAGAACTTATAGTAGAGGTAAGCAGCTCAATGGACATGGAGCTCATAGAAACCATAGCAAGAACAAGGCTTGGCATGAGCGAACCACAAGCGCATCAAATTGTTGAAATATCCGTTCCTAGGCAAAACTACACGGTTTTTAATCAGATAGACGAGTCTTTAACACAATCATCAACAGGTGCAGGACGCAGGTTTAGCTTTTCATCTTTAGGCGGTATATTTAATAATTCAAGAGGTTGATAGTAATGGGGGAAAAGAAACGAAAAAGCAGAGCAAAAGCAGAACGCAAGGCTAAAATAAAACGAAATGTAAAAATGAGAGGTTTTCTTATACTTTTCATGGGATGTTTTGTGTTTTTGAGCTTTCAAATTTTTAGAATACAAGCAGATTATGGCGATGAGTTTGAACGCAGGGTTGTAGTTCAACATGCTATACATAATGGGGTTGATAGGTTTATAAATCCAAATCGTGGCACTATTTTGGATAGAAACCACGATATTAGGCCACTTGCTATATCAAACACGGTTTATAATGTTATTTTGGATGTTAGGCTTTTGGCAAACTCTACAGAGGCCACGCAACAAGCAACAATCGAAAAACTTAACCGTATATTAGGTATTCCATCAGAAGAACTATGGCATGCTATTGCAATAAATCCTGAAACAAATGCACCAAATATAGACAGGCATTACCATGTTATTTACAATATGTTAGATACAAGAACCAAAACTTTGCTAGAAGAAGAAAATCCGCGCCATGTTTGGTTTGAAGAAGATACAAAAAGAATTTATCCAAATGGTTCGCTAGGGGCTCCTGTTATAGGCTTTTTAAGAGGCGATAATAGTAGCTGGGGGTTAGAGGCTGTTTTTAACCGCGAGCTTACGGGTGAGCGTGGTAGAATTGTTAGAATGTATAATGGAGAAAATAATGTTGTAACCGAGCATATAAGACCAATACAAGGCGGCACAGTTATAACAACTTTAGACCTTGCGATTCAGCAAGAAGCCGAGCGTATTGTTACTAGATGGGGCGAAGAAGCAAGGGCACAAAATGCAGGTATTATAGTGGCAAATCCAAGAACTATGGAAATAATTGCAATGGCTCAGTACCCTAGCTTTGATTTAAACGACCCTTTTAATATTGAGGCAATAACAAGCACAGCTTTACGTGAAGAAATGCGAGAACTTTCGGCAGAAGAGCAGCTTGAAAGATGGTTTGGAATATGGAGAAATTTTAATATCACACACACGCTTGAGCAAGGCTCGGTTTACAAGCCTTTAGTTGTTGCTGCGGCATTAGAAGCGGGAGTTATAAATGTTCACGATACATTCTTCTGCGGCGGCTCTAGAACAGTTGCAGGTACAACAATAGGTTGCTGGAGTATTGCAACAGGCGGCTGTGGCAATTTAGATGTTGAAGGTGTTTTAGCACGTTCTTGCAATGTTGGTATGATGATAATAATGGAGCGAATGGGAAGAGATACTTATTATGATTTCCAAAGAGCTTTTGGCATTGGCGAAATAACTGGCATAGATTTACTAGGCGAAGCTAGTGCGGCAGGGCTTGTTTACAATCGTTCAACTCTAGGGCCTGTTGAAATGGCTACTACAAGTATAGGGCAAGGCTTTAACGTTACTCCACTTCAAATAGCAGCTTATTTTTCTTCGATTATTAACGGCGGAAATTTTATGGAGCCTTTCATAGTTTCACAAATAGTTGACGAAAATAATAACGTAATCTTCGAACACCAGCCACAAGTTTTAAGAAGGCCAATATCAAGAGAAGTTTCTGATTGGGTTAGAATTGCTATGGTTGCAGCGGTTGAAGTAACAGGGACAGGAACGGCAAGAGGTGTTGCTGTAGATGGCTTCTCTATTGGCGGAAAAACAGGAACAGCACAAACAGGAGCCGACAGAGATGGTATAACGCTTACATTTGCGGGGTATTTCCCAGCGGAAGACCCAGAATATATTATAATTTCAGTAATTGCTGAGCCAGAAAATTATATTTTTGGTTCATCTCAAACAATACCTATGACAAGGGAAATGATTGAAAGCATAATTTCTATAAGAAGAATGAGTCCAACTCAGGATACTACAGGAATGGTTAATAATACAAACAGCGACTTAATTATTGTAAATGATTATATAGGCAGGAATATTGCAGAAGTTTCGGGTGAGCTTAACAGGCTAGGTCTTGATTATGAGCTAAATTCCCCTGGAAATATAGTGCGTTCGCAAAGGCCTGCTGCTGGTAGCCAAGTTAGACTGGGAACAAGAATATTCTTCATGCTAGAAGATAATGGCGAAGAAGAGCTTACGTTTATACCAAATGTTATTGGGATGACTAGGTCGCAAGCAGAAGAAACACTCAGAAATGCCGATTTAATTCCTGCATTCGAGTACAGAAATGTAAATGTGAATAACCTTGATTCTGAGGACGAAGAAGAGCAAGAGTTTATTGTTGTTTCGCAGCCTACAGGCTTTGAAATAAGAGTTGCTCCTAGAACTCAGATAAGGCTTATATTAGAATGATATGAATGAGTAAACCCTTTTGGGTTTACGCCTGCAAAGTGGCAACTCCCTCCGCTACTTTGTGGGCGTAAGCCCAAACAAAGCCGAGTTTACGTTTGCAGAATAACAACTCCCTCCGTTATTCTGTGAACGTAAGCTCGGTTTTTTGTAAAATGCTGTGAAAAGGCATCGTATTGTCATGCCGCACTTGATTCAGCGCCGCAATGACAATGTGAAAGATGCATTTGTTGACAGTTTCAAAATGTTCAAAAATTAAATTTGAAACAAATTTGAGACTTTTGAGGGGTACTTCTGTGTTATGATAGTAATGTGGAAAGTTGGGTAGAGGTGAGAATGTTGATTTTCTTGAGCATTTCTGATTGTTATTAGATTCGTAGATAAATACCATTAGAGTTGTACTGAAATTAGAAATAACTCGGATATTGTCATTGCGAGCCTCGAAGAGGCGTGGCAATCCATGCTTTTTGTATTTTATTGGCGTTTACCGTTGTGCTCT
>WQZK01000173.1 GCA_009780765.1 Defluviitaleaceae bacterium | reverse complement strand
AGGCTCATCGCTAAAGATTCCATACTCATCATCTTCTTCATTGGGGTGCATATAACCAATCATCGCAAAACCGACCATTTTTCCGTCAGAGTATGCGGCAAACGGAGCGGCACGGTTGCCTTCGCCATTTTTATCATATTCCTTGTTTGTGTCATAGGCTTCTGCCAAGCTGTATGAGTTTGCTGCAACAAAATTATATTGTTCTTCCGTTACGCTTAAATGTACACATTCTGCCATTTCTTTATCTAAAATGCATATAGGTTTTAATTCAATCATAGTCGAGTCCTCCTTTATATAGCAAAACGAACGATAATGTCTTTACGGTTATCTTGACCAACCGACGACCAATCAAGGGCGGTTTTGGCAAATCCGACGCTCGAAAACAGCTCTGCCATGCCCTTTTCGTTGGGATGATACATGACGAAAACAGCGGCGGCTTCCCCAAAAGGCTTTTTGCGAAACTCGTCAATCAACGCTATTACAGCTGCTTGTTCGTACCCCATCCCGACGGAATCCTTGTCAATTGCAAAAGGATGTATATAATAGCAGGCCTCCTTAAAAAGGCGGGATTCAGCAATATAATCGAAAGTAAAGAGCCCAATCATTTTGCCGTCGGCATAAATGGCACGGCATTCACGCATCCCAGTCCCAAGTTTCCTGCGGGTACGCTCAAAGATAAGGGACAGAATTATTGCATTAGAATCCACATAATCCACCCGCTCTTTCGGAACGTTAAGGGCTATACAATCTTTCATTTCTTCGTCTAATAAAGTGATTTTTCTAAGTTCTATCATACTAATATCTCCTCAAAAATTTTCAGATTTTATTATTGCGTTATTACCGCTATCAGCGGCAAAAATTTTGTCTTTAGCCCTCAGCAGAGCCCACAAGTTATGGCAGCACCTAGCCGCAGAGTGGGTCACACACTCCAAGAGAAGTTGTGAGAAGAGTCGCCGCCGACATCATTTACCCCTGTGCCGATTGACAAAATACCGACAAGGATTTGAGGGTGTATTCTACAAGTATACCACAACCAAAGAACCCTTTCTACACTTCTATCGCTATTAATGGCACAATCAACTCTTCTTTTGTCCATCCTGCATGTGCACCTTTAAAATCGTTATATTCGCCATTTATATCTTTGTACCATAATGCAATATCTGCCACTGCAATAGCCATATAATCGCCTACAAAATCTTTAATTTTCGAGTGTTTTTCGCCTATTCCCAAAAGCTCGCTTTGTAAAAACTCATCATGTGTGAGTAGCCAAAACTTATCAGGAAACGCCTCGTTGAATACTTTTGGAAATTCTTCTATGTGCCCATCTTTAACATAAAATGAACAACACCTTGGCTCAACGCAAATATGGCGTATTAGCATCTCATTTATCTGTGGATAATCTTCAACGCATTTCATTGTAATATCTGTCATGCCATGATCGGCAGTTATCAAAAACAGTGTATCAGAAAGCTCATTCATAAGCATTTCAAGCTGATTATTATAATCAATCATCATTTCATTTACACAATTAGCCAAAACCCCAAAATCATGCATAGCATGGTCGGGCTGAGAGTGGTAGGCATATATAAATTTTTCCCCATCTTCATCACACAAATTTTTAATAGTTGCACAAATATCTTCCATCGTATTTACAATATACTGGTTTGAAAAAGCCGATACATAGCAGGTTCTAACCTTGTCGCCAATTTTATCAAAAATGCTCTCATAAGCTAGATGTGTGTGTGATTGATGTTTTTCGCTCGCTTGAACCAATGTTCCGCTTTCGTTATTTGAATACAAATCAACGCATTTATCCACCTCTTTAAAATAGCAAGACCAGCCAATCCAGCCATGTTCTAAAGGTGTTTTGCCCGTTAATATCGAAGTGGTTGCCGCTGTTGTTGTTGGAGGAAAAACACTTGATATTTTGGCTTTTACATTTTTCCTTAAAAAAGCATTTTCAGGCAAATGTTTTTCTAAAACATTTATCCCCATACCGTCCATAACCAAAAGCACAATATTTTTGTAATTCAACTTAAGCAAATCGTCTACAATAGGCAATGTTGCATGATGCGGCACTTTACCGTAATATTTTAATAACGAGTTTGTAATGCTCATAATACTGTTGTCGTAATTAGGTTTTAGCATATTTTTCGCCCCTTTGCATTACAGTATAACATAACTATTTATCGGGCACAACACCTACCCTATTTATTGTGCCACCACTTGGGGTTCGCATTTTCAAAACGGTTGCTCTCGTTGCAAATCCATACTTAAGCGGAATAGTAACTTGCCCTACCCCCTTTCCAAAAGTTTGCGTTCCTATAACCGTAACATTATCAAGGTTTTCACGAAGTGCCATCGTTAGCCCTTCGGCGGCACTTGCCGTTTTATCATCTACAAGAATATATATATTTCCGTATTCAAGCTTAGCGTTTTTCTCGGCTTTTACAATTCTGCTAGTTAAAGTGTGCCTTGTTTCCTCTTTTGCTATAATATCGCCTCGTTCTAAAAATAAATTGGCTATTTGGTACATCGAGCTAAGGCTGCCACCTAAATTACCACATAAATCTATAATTATATTGTCATATTGCTCTAATTTTTTTACGTTTGCTTGAACAAACCTATTTGTATGCCTTGAAAAGTTAGGAATGTAGATATAAACAGTGTTACCCTCATGCTCTTCTATAAATGCAAGGCGTGCTTCGTCACGCTCATAGTTTCTTGCAAAATCGTATTCTGCTGGTTTATATAAAAATGTGTATGGGTCGTCGCCCACTTCTTGTAGCTTGTTTGAATATATCGCTATAACTGTTTCATCAAAATTTCGAAAATAGCTTCTAAAGTTTTCTTCACCTATGGCTTCTTTGTAAATTTCATTTAAAACAGTGGTATCAGTATAATTATAGCTAATCAAAAACTTAAACACCAAATAATTATAATTTGTGTAAATAAGCCATATAGTAAAAATTGTAATTAAAATCGTTATAATTCGTAACCTTTTGTATTTTATTTCTAAATTTTTTCTGAACAAACCCATCAACCCCATTGTTTATTTGGTTTTATTATGTTATTATTAGTATATATTAATACAAGAATCTTGATTTACAGGTTCTGGAGGTGTAGAAATTGAGCAAAGAAAAAACTGGCACAAAGCTAATTGCAAATAATAAAAAAGCGTATCACGATTATTTTGTTGAAGAAATTTTTCAAGCAGGAATAGAACTTGTTGGCACAGAAGTTAAAAGCCTTAGAGCAGGCAAATGTAACCTTAAAGATAGTTTTGTTAAAGTAGAATCGGGCGAGGCATTTATCAACAATATGCACATAAGCCCATATGAACACGGCAATATATTTAATAAAGACCCAGTTAGAAAACGCCGCTTACTCCTGCACAAAAAAGAAATAGATAAGCTTTTTAGTGCCGTTATGAAAGACGGCTTTACAATAGTGCCTTTAAAAATTTATTTTGATAAAAGCTTAGTTAAGGTTGACATTGCACTTTGTAAGGGTAAGAAAAATTATGATAAGCGTGATGCAAGTGCACAAAAAGTTATGCAAAGGGAAAGCGAGAGAATTTTAAAAGAAAGAGAAAAATAAGAAAGAGTGAATATAGTGAATTTAGAGTTTAGGGAAATAATAGCATCTGATTTTGAAAGCTGTGCAAAATCGTTGATAGAAACATTTAAAGAAGAACCATGGAATGAAATTTGGACCTACGAGCAAGCTTATACTCGTATTGAGGAGCTTATGGCCAGCCGTATGTCGCGTGGGTATGTTGTTGTTGATAGTGAAAACATCGCCGGAATGTGCATTGGAAGAATAATGACTTATATGGATTTTAAAGAGCTATGGGTTGATGAATTTAGTGTTAATCCAAATTATCAAGGTCAAAACATTGGCAGTAAACTTATTGAGTTTACTAAATCTAGCCTCTTAAAAGAAAATGTAAGTAACTTGGCATTAACGACTGAAAAAGGATCTCCCGCAGTAAAATTTTACGAAAAAAACGGGCTTAAAGTAAGTGAAACTATTGTTTTCATGCATAATTAAAAAAGTATTGTGTTAATCCACAAAAAGTGGTATAATATATGGGTTAAGCGAGTTAAATTTAGAACTGCCCAAACAAGTTTACTTGTTTGGAAGTTGAAATTTGAACGAGCACCACAATACGAGTTCTTTTGTGTTGCAAAAGAACTCGTATTGTGGCTCGTTTGAGAGTATTTTTATCTCAAACGACATAAAATGATTAAAGGAGCTAATAGATATGTTTAAAATAGTTGCAAAAAAGCAGTTAAACGCTGTTACAACATGGCTTGATATAGATGCACCAAAAATAGCCAAAAAAGCTCTTCCAGGGCAATTTATAATTTTTAGGATAGATGAGCAAGGTGAAAGGGTTCCACTTACTATT
>WQZK01000172.1 GCA_009780765.1 Defluviitaleaceae bacterium | reverse complement strand
GAGCATTTAAAAGAAAATGGTAGTATGTACAAAGAGGTTGAATACACGCATAACTATCCGTTTTGCTGGAGGTGCGACACGCATCTTTTATATTACGCTCGTGATACATGGTTTATTGAGATGACAAAGGTTAGGGATAAACTCCTTAAAAACAATGAAACAATAAACTGGATGCCTGAGAATATTAAAACAGGCAGATTTGGTAATTTCCTTGAAAATGTTATTGATTGGGGTCTTAGCCGTGAAAGGTATTGGGGAACACCACTTCCGATTTGGGAATGTGAATGTTCTTATCGCCACACTATCGGAAGTATTGCAGAACTTAGAGAAATGGGCGATAATGTGCCTGCGGATATCGAGCTTCACAAGCCTTATATCGACAATGTTTTCTTAAATTGCCCTAAATGCTCTGGTAAAATGAAGAGGGTTACAGAGGTTATAGACTGTTGGTTCGATTCTGGTGCAATGCCTTTTGCACAATGGCACTATCCGTTTGAAAATAAAGAGGTTTTTGAAAAGAATTTCCCTGCAAACTTTATTTCAGAGGCGGTAGACCAAACTCGTGGCTGGTTCTATACAATGCTTGCAATTTCAACCATTGTGTTTGACAAAGCCCCTTATGAAAACTGTATCGTTCTTGGACATGTGCAGGATGAGCTTGGCAGAAAAATGAGTAAATCTAAGAATAACGTTGTAGACCCTTGGGATGTTTTAAATACACAAGGTGCGGATGCTGTTAGATGGTATTTTTATGCAAACTCTGCTCCATGGTTGCCGTCAAGATTTTATGGCGAAGCCGTATCTGAGCTTCAACGCAAATTTATGGGAACATTGTGGAATACCTATGCCTTCTATGTTCTTTACGCAAATATTGACGAGTTTAATCCGCTTGATTATAAGCTAGAATATAATAAGCTCCCTGCAATTGATAAGTGGATATTATCAAAATTGAATACACTTACGCAGTTTGTAGATTCTTCTTTAGAAAATTACAAAATTACAGAGCCAGCAAGAGCACTTTCTAAATTTACTGACGAACTTTCTAACTGGTATGTTCGTCGCTGTCGTGAAAGGTTCTGGGCAAGCGGTATGGAGCAAGATAAAATTAACGCTTACATGACGTTCTACACGGTTTTAGAAACATTAACAAAACTTTCTGCACCATTTATACCGTTTATGGCAGAAGAAATTTATCAAAATTTGGTTAAATCGGTTGATAAAAATGCACCTGAAAGCGTTCATTTATGTGATTTTCCTAAATTTGATACAAGTTTTGTAGATGTAGAGCTTGAAGAAAACATGGACTTGGTTTTAGATATTGTTGTTTTAGGCCGCTCGGCAAGAAATACTGCGAATATCAAAAACCGTCAGCCTATTGGCACGATGTATGTTAAAGCCGAAAAACAGCTATCAAGCGACTACAAAGATATAATTTTAGATGAGCTTAACATCAAAAATATTGAATTTACCGATAGAATTGACGGATTTACAAGCTATAGCTTTAAACCGCAACTTAAAACTTTGGGTGCTAAATATGGCAAGCTTGTGCCAAAAATTTCGGAATATTTAAAAGCTGTTAATGGCAATGATTTTATGACAGAGCTTAAATCATCATCGGCAAAATTTGAGATAGATGGTACAGAAATAGAGTTAAGTATCGACGATGTTCTTTTTGAAACGGCACAAATTGAGGGTTTTGTTTCTGAAAGTGACAAAGGCATCACGGTTGTTATTGATACTAATCTTTCAGAAGAGCTTATCGAAGAAGGTTTTGTGCGTGAGATTATATCAAAACTTCAAACTATGCGTAAAGAGGCGGGATTTGAGGTTTTAGATAGAATTTTGGTAAACTATACAGGCTCTTCAAAAATTTCTGAGATATTTAATAATAATCAAGAAGAGATTAAATCTGCTGTATTATGTGATGAAATTACAGAGAAAACAAACCAAGATGGTTATTCTAAAGAGTGGAATATAAATGGAGAAAAAGCAGAATTTACAGTAATTAAAAATTAACACTTGACAAAGTATGTTTTCTAGCTTATAATTATAGTTAGTTAAAACTAACTGTAAAAAAGGAGAAAACAAATGAGTATTTTGCATATTATTATCATTAGTATTTTCGCTGATGTTTTTGGCATGGGTATTGGCGGAATTATAACAGGAATTTGGGGTAAACGTTCGAGCAATATGATTAGAGTTTTTCTAGCTTTAGCGGGCGGAGTAATGCTAAGCATTGTGTTTGTTGAGCTTATTCCAGAGGCGATAGAATATTCTAGTTTGCTAATTGGAATTTCGGGCGTAATTGCAGGTGGTTTAATAGTTTTTGTATTAAACATACTTTTAGATAGAATTCTTAAGCTGGAAAAAGAAAAATGTGAAAAAGATGATGCAAGTTGCAATAACAGAAACATGATACGTTCTGGTTGGGTAATGCTATTGGCTATTGGCCTTCATAACATTCCAGAAGGCTTTGCAATGGGTGCAGCTGCTGCACATGATGCACATCTTGGTATAGCTATAGCTATAATAATCGGCCTTCATAACATTCCAGAAGGTATGGCTGTTGCATCTATGTTTGTTTCTGGTGGATTTAGCCGCAAAAAAGTTATAATAATAACGTTTTTAGCAGGTGTTCCGTCGGTTTTAGGTGCATACTTAGGTGCAATTGTTGGAAACATTTCAGATTTTGCGGTTGCTGTTTCACTATCTGTAGCGGGAGGTGCAATGCTTTTTGTAGTTTTCCGTGAGATGTTACCAAATTCTTTAGCAGGTGATAGAAAACATGTACCAATAATTGCTATGTTAGCTGGCATTGCTTTAGGCGTGGGGATAACGATGATACATTAGAAAAGAGGGAAGAAAATGTTACCCAAAAATCCAAATGAGGGGTTAGAATTTAAGCAAGAAAATTTAAGAACAATCTACTTAGCAGGTGGTTGTTTTTGGGGTACGGATGCTTTTATGGAAAGAATTTATGGAGTTTACTCTACACGTTGCGGTTACGCAAATGGCCATGTCTTAAATCCTGAGTATAAAGAGGTTAAAACTGGCTCTACGGGTCATGCCGAAACAGTAATTCTTAAATACGACATAACCAAAACAGATTTAACTACAATTTTACACGAATTTTTTAAAACTATAAATCCTACAAGCCTTAATAGGCAAGGGGTTGATATTGGTTCGCAGTACCGCACAGGAATTTATTTTGTTGATAAAAATGATGAGCCTGTTATCACTCAGTTTATAAAAGAAAAGCAAAAAGAGTATGACGATACGATTATGGTAGAAGTTTGCGAACTAAGATGCTTTTATGATGCCGAAGAATATCACCAAAAATATTTAGAAAAAAATCCTGGTGGGTATTGCCATGTTGATTTAGGATTATTGCCTAATGAATAAAAGAATTTATGAATATGATGCAGTTATTCAATCATCTGAAAGTGGCAGAGGTGGTGCATTTGTATCGTTTCCATATGACATTCGCGAAGAGTTTAATAAGGGTAGAGTAAAAGTTTTTGCCACCTTTGATGGCGAACCTTATGAGGGTAGCATTGTTAATATGGGAGTGAAGAACGATGATGGCTCAATATGCTATATTATAGGTGTACTTAAAGATATACGCATCAAGATAGGCAAACAAATTGGAGATACTGTGCGAGTTGCAATTCAAGAAAAATAATAAAGACATGGCAAGTTAAACGTTGCCATGTCTTATTTTTTCGATCATTTCTTTTTTTAGATTATATAACTCAAGTGATAAATCTACAGGCATAATGTGGGGATTTGTTATTCTTTTAAATTCATCCCAAAGAGTGTTTAGCTCCTCTCGGCAATAATCTCTAATTTCCATAACAGATGGCGAAGTATACACACATTCACCATTTTTAAATATAGGTACAAGAAGCTCTCGGGTGGTAAATTCATCGGCAAGAAGCGTCATCTTTTTCCATGTATTTATTGGGTGAAATATTGTTAAGTCTTTAGTTGTGTCTATTTCTTCGTTATAGAGTGCAATTAAATCGGCTTTGATTTTGCTTGTTTTTTTATCATACAACCTAAATATTTTTTTAAATCCGGGGTTTGTAATTTTTTCTGTATTGTCAGAAACCTTTATTTTGGGAATATATTGCAACCCCTCGCAAACATCCGCTGAAAGCTTATAAACTCCACCAAAAGCAGGGCAATCGCGAGATGTTATAAGATTTGTTCCAACGCCCCAAAGTGAAATTTCTGCCCCTTGGTGTCTTAAGTTTATTATTAAATGTTCGTCTAAATCGCTGGATGCACATATTATTGCATCATTAAAACCCTCTTTATCAAGCATCTGGCGAGCTTTTTTTGAAAGGTAGGCAAAATCACCACTGTCAAGACGGATGCCATAGTTAGTTAATTTTGTACCATTTTCACGCATCTCTTTAAAAACGGTGATAGCATTTGGTACGCCTGAGGCAAG
>WQZK01000171.1 GCA_009780765.1 Defluviitaleaceae bacterium | reverse complement strand
TGGGCTTATCAAGGCTAATGTGCCTAGTAGGCTTGCCTTCTCGGTGTCTTCAGGTACGGATTCACGCACGATTTTAAACTCTGTTGGTGCTGAAAAACTTCTTGGCAAGGGAGATATGTTATTCCAGCCAATAGGCTCGAATAAGGCCATGAGAATACAAGGTGCGTTTATATCTGATAAAGAAGTTGAAAGCATTGTACACTTTATAAAGCAAACTTCTGAAACTCAGTATGACCAAGAGTTTGAAAAGCAAACAAATCTTGAAGCGAATTCTATTTCAAACGGAAAGGGCATGGAGCGATCGGACGATGAAGACGAATTTTTTGAACAAGCCGTTGAATTTATTTTACAGCAAGGCAAGGCATCTTCTTCTATGCTTCAAAGAAAGTTTAGGCTAGGATATAACAGAGCTGCGAGGCTTGTTGATTATCTTGAAGATAGAGGAATCGTTGGGCCTGAAAATGGTGCAAGAGGTAGAGAACTATTAATCGACTCTTATCAATGGGAGCAAATGAAAGGAAATTTTTAAATGGAAAATATTAAAATAGCGTTTATTTCACTCGGATGCGATAAAAATACCGTTGATAGTGAGGTTATGCTTGGAATAATTCAAAAAGAGGGTTATACTATTGTTGTAGATGAAGTTGATGCAGATGTTATTATCGTAAACACATGCGGTTTTATTTTAGAGGCGACAGATGAGGGAGTGCAAGCAGTTTTAGCTGCTGCCGAGCATAAGGAAACAGGCAATTGCAAGGCTTTGATAGTAACTGGTTGTATGGCACAGCGCTATAAAGATGAAATTATGAAAGAAATTCCTGAAATTGATGGTATTGTTGGCACTGGCGATTTTGAGGAGATAAATAAGGTTATTAAAGGCGTTATTTCTGGCGAAAAAATTAAGCTTGTTACAGATATAAACAAGCCATTAAATGAAGAAGTAAGCCATGAGCGAGTTTTAAGTACGCCGCCTTATGTTGCTTTTCTAAAAATTGCCGAAGGATGCGATAATTTGTGTACTTATTGCACAATTCCTTCGCTTAGGGGTAAATACCGTTCTCGTAAGCTTGAAAGCCTTGTTAAAGAAGTTGAAATTCTTGCGAATAAGGGCGTTAAGGAGATTATTTTGGTTGCACAAGATACATCTTTATATGGAACTGATTTGTATTCGGAAAACCGCTTACACATTTTGCTTCAAGAGCTTTCTAGTGTTGATGGAATTGAATGGATTCGCTTGATGTATTGCTATCCTGAGCACATTACAGATGAAACGATTAAGGAAATGGCTGGAAACAACAAAGTTTGCAAGTATTTAGATATGCCAATACAACATTCTAATAATGAGATCTTAAAGAAAATGGGTAGAAAAAGTAACACTGAAAAACTTAGAGAAGTTATTTCAAAATTGCGTAGGGTAATGCCAGAAGTTGCGATAAGAACTACACTTATTGTTGGTTTTCCTTCGGAAACCGAAGAGCAGTTTAACGATTTGTGTGAGTTTGTAAAAGAAATGCAGTTCGAAAGGCTTGGTGTTTTCGAGTATTCGCAAGAAGAGGGAACGCCTGCAAGCCTAATGGATAATCAAATAGATGAGGATGAAAAAGCTCGCCGAAAAGCCTATATTTTAGAGCTTCAAAAAGGCATTTCTGCAAAAAAATGTGATGAAAAAGTTGGAAAAGTTTTAGATGTTTTGGTAGAAGGCAAGCTGGATGAAGAAAATGTTTATTGCGGGCGAACTTATGCAGATTCGTACGAGGTTGACGGGATGGTATTTTTTGAAAGTGAAGCAGAAATAATATCAGGCGAATTTGTTAAGATTATGATAGTAGAGGCTTCGGACTACGATTTGATTGGAGAAATATATTATGAACCTACCAAATAAACTAACAGTTTTACGAATTTTGTTAATACCAGTGTTCTTGTTCTTCTTGTTTTTTGAAATGCAACACGGGAGGCTTTTTGCGGTTTCAGTGTTTGTTATTGCATCGCTAACTGATGCTTTGGATGGCTATATAGCAAGAAAGCACAACCTAATCACAAATTTTGGTAAACTAATGGACCCTCTTGCCGACAAGCTTTTGGTTTGCTCAGCTCTTATTGCAATGATTGCACTAGGGAGTATTCCTGCACTTTTGGTTATTTTAATTATCTCGAGAGATTTTATTATCACAAGTTTTAGGGCTTTGGCAGCAGATAACAATGTCGTTATAGCTGCAATGGTTTCAGGCAAAATTAGAACAGCTGTGCAAATGGTTATGATTATATACCTTTTAATTGGTTTTACAGGTGAGATTTTCGATATAATCGGTTATATTTTGATGGCTTTAGCCGCACTTTTAACGGTTATTTCGGCATTTGAATACATTTATAAAAACAGGCAGGTGCTTTCATGAAAAAAGGACTTTTGGTAAAATACGGTGAGCTTGCGATACGCGGTAAGAACCGCCATCTTTTTGAGGCTCAACTAATTAAGGCTATACGAAAAAATATAGACACAATTGGCTCTGATTTTTTTATTAACAAAGAGCAAGGCAGATTTTTTGTTTTTGATAAAAAAAATGATTTTCCCGATACAGATTTGCTAATAGAGAAAACCAAGGATATACTTGGAATTGTTGGGCTTTCGCCTTGTATTGTTACAGATAATTCTGATTTTGAAAACATCAAGGCTTTGGCTCTCAATTTTTTTAACGAAAATCATGCTGATAGAAATATAGGGGCATCATTTAGAGTAGTTACGAAACGTGCCGATAAAAAATATCCTATGAATAGCAACGAAATTTCGGCAGAGGTTGCGGGACATATACTCGATAATCATCCCGACTTAAAGGTGAATTTAAAAAATCCTGATATATCTTTGCATGTTGAAATTAGGAACGAAAATTACATCTACTCGAAAACAGTTAAAGGGCTTGGCGGATTGCCTGCGGGCAGTTCAGGCAAGGGAGTTTTGTTGCTTTCAGGCGGGATAGATAGCCCTGTTGCAGGCTTTATGATGCAAAAGCGTGGCATAAGTTTAGAGGCGGTTTACTTCGATTCGCCACCTTATACATCCATTCGTGCCAAAGAGAAAGTTATAGATTTGGCTCGTGAACTTATGAAATTTACGGGCGAACTAAGGCTTCACGTTATCCCTTTCACCAAAACACAGCTTTATATTTATGAAAATGTACCTGCTGAAAAAATGACAATTTTCTTAAAACGTGCCATGCTAAAAACGGCTGATAAAATAGCTCACAAAATTGGTGCCTATGCACTGGTAACTGGTGATAGCGTTGGGCAGGTTGCATCGCAAACGCTTAGGAGTATTAATGCAGTAGAATCGGCCGCTACTATGCCAATTCTTCGCCCACTTGCAGGTCTTGATAAAATAGAGATTATTGAAATTGCAAAAAAAATTAATACATATGATATTTCGATAAGGCCCTTTGAAGATTGTTGTACAATTTTCGTTGCAAAACACCCCGAAACAAAGCCTAAAACAAGCGTTATCGAGAATATGGAAGAAAGAAGGCTTAAAGAGCTTGATAATTTGATAGATGAGGCTATAGAACAGGCTGAAATAATAGACATATAGGAGAAAACCGTTAAAAACAACAATTAGTTATGTGCGGGTTTGTATGTAGGGTTTAGGGTTGGTTTTAACTTAAAGAAATAAGTAAAATTGTAGAATTTTATACAAGTAGTCTGTAATATTATATTACAGACTACTTTTTATAGTAAAATTACTATACACGGAAATGAGTGATAATATGAAGATTTTTACGCTTAATGGCCCTAAAGTTGCATACACATTTTTTTCAATATTTTGTGCAGCCGTAATTCTTTGGTTTGGATTTTTGCGAGGAGGGGATAACGCCTATCCAACTTCCGGCGGGTATCAATTTCAAAACACGGTGTATGTTGCTATTGTTATAGACGATTTTGGGAACGGAAAAGACGGAACTCGCGAGTTTTTGTACATGGATATTCCGTTTACAGGAATTGTTATGGCAGAACAGGCGTTTTCAGCGGAAGAGGAGAGGCTTTTGCGTGATGCAGGCAAAGATGTGATACTAAACACACAAAGCCAGAGAAACGTGGAGCTTTTGGAAAGTTTAGAAATAGACATTTCTAGGCTTATATACCTAGACAAAACCCAAAATGTTAAGAGAATAGAAGAAAATTTCTTAAAAACGGCAGAAATAGCGAGAGATAAGGGATTTGCTATAGCTATTGGACGTGTTGGGCAAAACGGAGGCCGCACAACGGCAAAAGCTATGCAGAATATAAGGGATACATATGCAGATATGTCGGTCGAATTTGTTACTATATCACAGCTTATTGAGCTACTGAATAAGATGTAGGAGGAATTTTATGTTATATAAAAGACTTGCGGGGTTGGTACTTTTGTCTATAAGTGTTGGAATGTTTTTGATTATATTCCTTCCAACTTGGGCGTTTTTTCTAGCAGCAATTTTTGC
>WQZK01000170.1 GCA_009780765.1 Defluviitaleaceae bacterium | reverse complement strand
GGTGGAAATATCAAGTTTTTTAGGTTTTAACAAGCGGTATTTCAATTTCTTGCCCCTGCGTGATGTATCTTACTAGCTTGTCTAAATCAACCCTGTATGCACTATCTTTATTTTTTTTGTAAAAATTTGCGATAAATAGCCCCATCATCGAATCTTCTTTAGGGTTCTTAGAAATAATATCCTTAGCCGACTCTTCTGTCCGCAAAATCAAAATTCTATTACTTATCGCCCTATTTTCTAAAAGCTCGAATACGGCATTTACAAAAAGCTCTTCGTTTTGTATTACTTCTTCCGAAAAAATCACAACTTTCATCTGCTCGTAGTAAGTTTTTTTGCTTGAGTTTTTATCGGCATTATACATTGCTTCTGCTAATGTTTCACCCGTTGCCGTTTTTATGTCTTTGGTATCACCTTCAGCCGATTTTGAGTTTAGTGCATTAATTTTTGGAATTTCTAGCGTTATGCTATACCCTCCATCTTCTGCCTTATCTATTCCCATTGTTATTACAAACTCACGGTCTTCTGGTGCAATATTGTCATAGCAAGCTGTTAAAAATAGTGTAAAAAACAATGCAAAAATCCACTTTTTAGTCATAACTTTTTTCACCTAACCTTCTTATTTTTGCAATAACTAAAAGTAGCATTGGAATTATTATCATATAGGTTATAGCAAATATCGTAAATAATGTTTCTCTTATTTCATGAATTTTTGAAGCATCATTTAACAACAGCGAAATCACAAAAATGCTTACTAAAATTATAAACACATAAACGAAATGCTTACCCTTTTTAACAACAGACCTAGTTAAAACTGACGAAAAAAATATGCCCGAATTTATAATTGCAAACAAAGCTACCACAAAAAAGCTCATCATAAGTGCTTCTTGCCTTTCTATGATGCTTCCTGGCAGGGTTGTAATATTCATCATTTCAAGCGTTGGAAAGCGGTGTTTTGTAACGCCTATTGCCCCAAATCTTGCTATGGTTATAAGCGTGATTATCGCCATAAATATGCCAGATACTGCAATTGCAGAAACTGTTGCTTTTCTACCTTTCTTTTTATTGTTTAAGTATGGATAAGACAAAAGAATTACATAAAGTCCAGCAAAAACTGAGAAACTTGCAAATCCACCCTTTAGATAGCCTTGAGCATCATTTTGGAAAATAGGCAACACTTCGCTAAAATTAGTTTCAAAAATTGCCTTTGAAAATACGACAATAAGCGGAATAAACACGATAAGTGCCAACAACTCGGCAAGCCTTGCCCTTAGCTCCATGCCACAAATGGCAGCATAAGCCGAAACTAGCAAAATCAATAAACTTATAACCCAAATTGGCGTGTTGTAAAGCATTACTTCTTTTACAATTTCTGAAAAAAGCCTAAGCTCAAACGAAACGTGCAAAATAATATTTAAGAAAAGCCCAAGTGCAAGTAAAAATGCAATAGGTTTTGATATTATCTTAGAAGCGTAGTCGAAAAAAGACTTCTCAGGAAAAATATTTGAAAGGCTAGCCATTAAAAAGCCACAAATTATTGCCATGGCTGTACCTATTAAAACAGCGATAAAGCCCTCGTGCGAAACAAATTCGGCACTAATTCTAGGCAATATCAAAAATCCAACACCAAAAATTTCGAGTATTAAAAGTATTTGAAACTGCCTTGTAGAAATTTTATCATTTGCAGAAAACATAAACCACTCTTACTCCTTTCTTGTCTTATCCTAATCCTCATTTAAAATCGTGGCTTGCTATCGCTCAAAACGTCGCTGATGCGGTTGCGACTTTCGCTCTGCATACCATGTTTTAAAGTGGGATTAGGGTTTGCGAAAATTGGTTTTCGCTTCATCATAAACATCGGCAGTCTAAAAATCGAGTCTTTCATATCATTAAAATTATTTACATCACCCGCAACATATGGGAACATATATGGCACTGTAAAGCTCTTTAAATTAACCATATGAATCATTACTAAGAGTAGCCCTATCCAGAAACCTAAGAACCCAAAGCAAGCCGCAAAAACTAAAATTAGATACTTAACAAGCCTAACACCTGCAACCAAAGAAACATGCGGTATTGCAAAGCTTGCAACCTCTGTAAGTGCAACAATTATTACAACAATTGGCGTTATAAGCCCCGCCTCTACAGCCGCTGAACCTATGATTATACCTCCAACAATACCCATTGTACCACCAATTGGACCAGGCAAGCGTATTCCTGCCTCTTTAAGCATCTCGAAAGCAATTTCCATAATTATTAGCTCACCAACAACAGAAAACGGCACAGCACTCCGTTCGCCCGCTATTTTAAAGCTTAAAAAAAGTGGTATCATAGAGGGATGATACAAGGTTATTGCAACATATAAAGCAGGTAGCAATAGTGCCATTATGCCTGCTAAATACCTAATTGCACGCACAAAGCTCATTATTTCCCATCGCCCGTAATAATCTTCTGATGATTGAAAAAATACGTTCATCGTTGCTGGTACAATCAAAACAAACGGCGAGTTATCAACAATTATAACAATTCTGCCCTCTAAAATTGCTGATGCTGCCTTGTCTGGTCGTTCTGTAGACTGTACCTGTGGAAAAGGAGAAACCCAGTCGTCTTCAATAAGCTGCTCAACCTGCCCCGAGTCTAGAACCGCATCAATCGAAATTTTGTCAATCCTTTGTAAAACATCATTAAGAATTTCTTCTCGAACAACGCCTTTTAAATACATAACAGCAACATCCGACTTTGTTTTTTCGCCAACAATAGTTTGATATACCTTTAAATTTGTGTCTTTAATTCTTTTTCTTATAAGTGCAGTGTTTACTCGCATTCCCTCAGAAAAAGCCTCTTTCGAGCCCTGCACAACCACTTCGGTATCAGCATTTTGCACGCCTCTTCCTGGAAAACCCTTTGTAGAAATTATAATTGCTTTTGAAAACCCATCAATCAAAAGAGCGGTGTTTCCTGCAAGAATTGCGTCGTTAATAGCATCTATTGAGTCAGCTTCTGACATGTCTGAAGTTATGATGCCGTTATTTTTAAGCGTGTCGTATATAACTGTATCGTCAAATCCAGAATAAGGCGTAGTAAGTCTTATGTCAACCATCAAACCACGCATAATTGCTAAGTCAACAACATCACGGTTTGCCATATTGTCAATGCAAATCACATAGGCACTAATTCCCGAATTTTTAAACACAGGAAATTTACGCCCAACAATATCTCCACAATCTTTATATATTTCGTCAAAAATATTTATGTTAAAATCTAAATTTTTGTTTATGTCCATTTTTTGCACCTCTGATATATCTTTTTCTATTTCTGAAAAAATATACTACAAGTAACTTGATATAGGCTTAAAAATGTGGTATCATGCTTTTTAAGGAGTGATTTTTGAAATGAAAAATAAATTAACAACAATCTTTTTGGCACTAATTTTAATTTTAAGTGCCACCACAAACATTTTTGCAAGCAGCGAAATGAAGGTAACACTAAACGGCGAGTACATAGAAATTTCGGACACCGCAGTAATTCAAAACGACATAACTTTACTACCCCTTAGACCTATTGTAGAAGCCATGGGTGCTGATATTTACTGGTATGAAGCCGAGCAACTTGTAGTAATTGTTAAAAACGAAATCAAACTTTTTCTAGTGATTGACGATTATGAGTTAATTAAAGTTATTGTTGACGATGTTTCTGAGCTTATGCAAATTATTATGCTAGAACAGTATGAAGTTATTGTACTAGAATCTGCACCAACTATCATAAACAACCGTACGCACCTACCAATTAGAGCTATCGCCGAAGCTTTAGGTGCAGAAGTGTTTTTTGAAAATGGCACGGTTGTGATTGTTTACCCAGAAGAATTATTAAACGATGTAAATAGAGACAAAACATTTTTTGATGACCTTATTGAAATGATGTATAGCCTTGACCAAAGCGTTGCATTACTTGAAGAAATGGTAAACAGCTTGCTTGATAGCACTTTAGAGCAGATAGATTCGCTTGAGGAATATGCGGCTAATTGGCTTGAATTTCTCGAGTTATTAGCAGAGCTTGGCTTAGATGATTTGATATTTGACTTTATAGATTAACTATGCTATAATATTTGTTATTAATGTATGGAGGTGCTCTCATGATGTTATAATCTAATTTAAACAGCTACTAACTATAGATGTAAAACCTAAAAAATATTAGGTTTTGTTTGCTGTGGAATTGGATTATAATCGAGAAAACTTTCGCTATTGGGCTTGCCCTCTATTGCGTTTTATTTGTATTCGATTATCCTTTTCCTACGGGCAAAGGATTTTTTTATTGTTAGTGAATTAACCTTAAAGCAGGCCAAGGCATGGCCTTAAGGTCAGCTTTAAGGTTAATGAACGCCTCCTAACGTATACTTTTCACATAGTGAAAAGTATACGTTAGGAGTATGTCGGCTTGGCGTAGCCAAGTCAGCATACTAATACTTAACTTGGAGGAAAAATTTATGAAAAAAACAAGAACTGC
>WQZK01000169.1 GCA_009780765.1 Defluviitaleaceae bacterium | reverse complement strand
ATTTAGTGATAGAATAACATTTAATAATGTATCTTTTGCATATACCGAAGAACGTGGAAACGTTTTGACCAATTTTTCTATTGATTTTCTCAAGAATGAGTGGACGGGGATTGTTGGGGCTAGTGGTGCAGGCAAAAGCACCATGTTCGATTTGCTATTAAAGCTTTATGATGGTTATGATGGCGACATTCTTATTGATGAGGTAAGCATTAAGAACATAAATATACAGAGTATTAGGCAAAACATTACTAAAGTTTCACAAGAATTATTTTTATTTCCTGGGACATTAAAAGAAAATTTATTATTAATTAAGCCAGATGCAAAAGAATTGGAGATTATGGCAGTTCTTGAAGAAGTGGGATTAACGAGCTTTGTTAGAGAGTTGCCTGATGGGCTAGACACTAACGTTGGTGAAGATGGAGTGGCGATTTCTGGCGGACAAAAGCAGAGGATTTGCTTAGCAATGGGACTTCTTAGAAATAGTAAGATACTGCTTCTGGACGAGGTTACGGCAAATGTTGACAATCTTTTGGAAGAAGAGATTAAAACCAACATAAAAAAGCTGATGGAAAAACGCGATATAACGATTATAGCTATTTCTCACAGGCTGCAATTTTTGGATTTTTGCGATAGTGTTTTTATTATAGATAGCGGTAAAGCTATCAGACAATAAGTTGACATTTTCGTATAATTAATATATAATGGATTATATGATTTAAGGAGGAAGTATTATGGAATGTTCTAAACATGCTGGTCAACAAGCATCAGGTATGTGTACATACTGCGGAAAAGTTTTTTGTAGCGAGTGCCTTGTTGAGATTAAGGGCAAAATGTATTGCAAAGAAGATGTAGAAAAAATGTTATCAGAGCCACAAGCAAACGAGCAAAATGCAAATCAAGCTCAACCACAGCCGCAAATAATTATTAATAATCAAAATACAAACCAAAATAATCAGGGAGGTCTTCAACCGCCATATAAAAGCAAGGTTGTTGCCGCTATTTTATGCTTCTTTTTTGGGTATCTTGGTGTTCACAGATTTTATGTTGGCAAAACAGGAACAGGGCTTTTGTATTTATTTACAGGCGGGCTTTGTGGAATAGGCTCTATTGTTGACTTTGTTCTTATTCTAATTGGTAGCTTTAATGATAATTGGGGCAGACCACTTGTGTAGCGTAATTTGTAGAAATGAAAAAAAGTGCGGATTTTAAATCTGCACTTTTTCTAATTCTTCAAGCTCGGCATAAAGCCCTAAAAGCTCTTCTTCCGTTTTTTCTTTTATCTCGTGGTATTTTGCAAGTTTTTCGTAATCTGCTTGCAATTCACTGCTTTCAAGCTCTTTATTTACTTCTTCAAGTTTTGTCTCTAAATTTTCTATTTCTTTATTAATATTCTTAAGCCTGTTTTTAGATTTTCGTTCTAACGCCTCTTCTTCTTTCTTTTTTAACCAAGTTTCACGGGTGCTTGTTTCTTTGGAAGCTTCTAAAAAAGTATCAGGGTTTTTCTTTTTTTCAAGATAATAGTCATAATCACCATAATACACCACACATCCGTCAGGAGTAAGCTCTAATACCTTAGTTGCACAGCTATTTATAAAATATCTATCGTGCGAGATAAAAAAGGCAGTACCCTCAAAATTATTTATAGCCTCTTCTAAAATTTCTTTAGAGTACATATCAAGATGGTTTGTAGGCTCATCTAAAATAAGAAAATTAGCACCTTTAAGTATTATTTTAGCTAAAGAAACTCTGCCCATTTCACCACCAGAGAGCGAAGAAATTTTTTTATAAACATCATCACCCCTAAAAACAAATGCAGCGAGTATGTTACGAATTTCGCCAGATTTAAGGGTTGGGTATGCATTGTGAATTTCTTCAAAAATAGTGTTTTCAGGGTTTAGGTTTTTTTGGGTTTGGTCGTAATACCCTATGTCAACTTTAGCACCAATATCTATAATTCCTGTAAAATCAATCTGGTTTGTTATCATTCTAAAAAGTGTTGTTTTACCTATTCCATTTGGCCCGATAAGTGCAATTCTATCGCCCCTTTTTATTTCAAAATTAATGTTTTTAAAAAGCAATTTATCATCAAAGCTTTTAGATAGGTCTTTAACAATTAAAACATCGTTGCCGCTCACGGCTTTTGGCGTAAGGTTTATACGCATTTTTTGTGGCAGGTTTTCGGGCTTGTCTACTCTTTCAACTTTATCGAGCTGTTTTTCTTTGCTAAATGCACGCTTCATAGATTTTATGCTGCCAAATTCTTTTAATTGTGCGATAGATTCTTCTTGCTTTTTTATAACCTTTTGCTGATCTAAAAAGTGCTTTAACTGAATTTGCCTGTTTTCTTCTTTTTTCTTAGTGAAGGCAGAATAGTTTCCATTGTAGAGCTTGGCTTTTTTGTTCTCAATTTCAACCGTTTTGTTTGTAATTTTATCAAGAAAATACCTATCATGCGAAATTATTATTATAGTGCCAGAAAAACTTTTAAGATAATCTTCAAGCCAAGCGATAGACTCAATGTCTAAATGGTTTGTGGGTTCGTCTAAGAGCAGTAGTTTGGGGTTACTTAAAAGTAGTTTACCAAGGGCAACCCTTGTTTTTTCGCCACCAGAAAAAGAGCTAACGGCTCTATCGCCATAATCTCTAAACCCAAGCCCGTTTATAACGCCATTTACACGGCTTTTATATTCGTATCCGTTTTTAAATTCGAATTCTTCGTTTAAGCGAGAATATTTTTTCATGGCTTGTTCAAGCTCTTCGCCATTCATTATTGCCATTTCTTCAAAAAGGGTAGCAATATCTTTTTCGAGGTTAATAATATCCTCAAAAACTGTTAAAAATTCATCATATACATTATTATTTTCATTAAAGTTAGAAATTTGCGACATGTATGAAGGTTTAACGTCTTTCGCAAAATGAACTTCGCCAGCATCTTTAGAAAGCTCACCCGTTATAATCTTAAAAAGTGTTGTTTTGCCTGCACCGTTAACGCCAACAAGCCCCAGTTTATCGCCCGTTTCTATATGAAAGGTTATATTATTTAAAATTTCTGTAACGCCAAAAGATTTGTGAATATTTTGTAAAGAAATAACCATATTGTTTACACCTCTGTTTGCTTTATGATATAATCATAACAGAAAGTAGGAAGATATACAAGAGATATATAAGGAGAATGGAGGATATTGCTTGGAAAATAAAAATATTTCAATGGCAGTTATAAAGCGAATGCCTAGATATTACAGGTATCTCGGCGATTTATTAGATAATGATATATTAAAAATTTCTTCCAAAGACTTAGCTCAAAAAATGGGTATAACCGCCTCACAAATACGGCAAGATTTTAATAATTTTGGCTCGTTTGGGCAGCAGGGGTATGGTTACGATGTTAGGCTTTTATATCACGAAATTAAAAGAATTATAGGTATTGATAAAGTTTATTCGATTATAATAATAGGAGCGGGCAATATCGGGCAAGCTCTTGCGAATTACCAAAACTTTAAAAGGCGAGGTTTTAACATTATAGCAATGTTTGATAAAAATCCTAAGCTTATTGGAGAACTAATAGGTAAACTTGAAGTTTTAGATATAGAAACTTTGCCAAAGTTTTTAGAAGATAACAGTGTAGATATTGCTGTTTTATCTATACCAAAGTTAGAAGCCGAAAAAGTTTCGGAAACAATTATAAGCGGAGGCGTTAAGGGAATTTGGAATTTTTCGCCTGTAGATATAAAAGCACCAGAAGGGGTTATTGTTGAATCAGTGCCGCTTACAGATAGTTTGATGACGCTTTCTTACAGATTATCAGAAGAGAGCATTTTAGAAAGAATAAATTTACACAAATAGGAGTAGATAAATATGAGAAAAATAAAGTTTTTAGGTCTGGTACTTGCGTGTGCTATGGCTTTTGTAGCGTGCACATCAGGTTCTGCTGATAATGTGCCTAGTAATCAAACAACTCAGACTGAAAGAGTGGAAGGTTCGGTATCAGAATTTTTCCCATTTTCGCCAAATACACAGTATGTTTTTAGCAGAAGTGGAATGATTTCTGATAGGGAAGAAATTTATGTAACATTTATAAATGGCAACATAATGCAAAGAAATATTACGGTTGCACACTTAGAGGCTACAGAGGTTCTTGAATATAGAGATGGGGCGATAATTTTAACCCATGCTATAAGTGGTGGGCATGAATTTCGCAATTTAACTAACGAACCTGCCAATATAGACAGAGTTATGTTAAAAGCACCACTTGAGGTTGGAAATAGTTGGCCTGCTTTTACAGGTGATATATCTTTAGGCAATTTACAAGGTACCAGTACTATTACGGATGTAAATGTTCCTGTTTCTGTGCCATATGGTGATTTTTTGGCAATACAGGTTACAACAGAGTTTCCTGGAGGTAATTTTTCTGTAGAATACTTTGTTCGTGACATTGGAATAGTTAAGGTAGAATATTTTACAAGTGCTCAAAACCCTGAAGGTGCGGCAAATACTGTAGATGAAACAATAATGCTTGCAGAAATTAATAGAAATGTTGCAAGAGAAATTACTTTT
>WQZK01000168.1 GCA_009780765.1 Defluviitaleaceae bacterium | reverse complement strand
TGCAACACTTTTGAAGATGTTGTTTACTTTACAGATAACAAAGCAGGCCATATGGTTCAAATTAAAACTCCAGACTTAGGTGGAATTCAAAACTCTATTGAAGCGGTTTTATATGCAAAGAGAAATAATATGGGTGCATACCTTGGTGGCACTTGTAACGAAACTGAGCGTTCGGCACAAATTTGTATGCACATTGCAATGGCAATTTCTCCAGACCAAGTTTTGGCAAAACCGGGCATGGGCGTTGATGAGGCTTATATGATAGCTTACAATACAACTCAAAGAATTTTGGCACTTAAAGGCATACTTTAATGAAATATATAGCCCTCGGGCTTTTAGCTTGGAATATTATCGTATTTTTTCTTTACGGAATAGATAAGCAAAAAGCTAAAAAAGGCAAGTGGCGAATTAACGAAACCACGCTTCTCATATGCACGTTTTTAATGGGAAGCGTAGGTGCGTTTTTCGGGATGAATGTTTTTAGGCATAAAACAAACAAGTGGAAATTTAAAATTGGTGTAACGCTTGCAATTTTGCTTAACTTAGCAATAATATTTTTAACAGCTTACTTAAAAAAGGAGTAGCTTAATGACAGAAAAAGAATTAATTGATTATTGTTTAACATATGAGGCTGCTTTTCTTGATTATCCTTTTGGTGAAGGAGTAGCTATTATAAAACATTCTATAAATAAGAAGATGTTTGCACTTGTGAGTCGCCATCATGGTAGAGTTCACATTAGCCTAAAATGTGACCCCTTAAAGGCAGAAATTCTTAGAGAAAACTACAATAGTGTAGAGCCAGCGTATCATATGAATAAAAAACACTGGAACATGGTTTATATGGAAGATGGCGACGATGTTTCCTTAGAAGAACTTTACGATATGGTTTCTGATAGTTATGACTTGGTAAAGCCTAAAATAAGAAAGAAAAAAGAGGTGAAATAAATGGCTTGTAAAAGTGCAAAAGAATGTGCTTGCCCAAAAACATCTTGCGAAAATCACAGCAACTGTTGTGATTGTATCGTTAAACATAAAAATACAGATAGCTTGCCATTTTGCCTGTTTCTTGATAATAATGGCGACAAGAGCCTTAAAAGTTTTTACGATAAATTAAAAGAGCGTTTTGAAAACAACAGGGGGATTTTATAATGAAACCAAAAATTGACGATAAAAGATGTTTCGCTTCACAAAGCGTTTGTACGGCAATTAAATGTTGCCCAGTTGATGCAGTTAGCTATATAGAGGTTGATGAACCTATTCTTGACAAAACACTTAACTGCAATTGTAATGACCCTAACAGAGAGGGGCAAATCCCCGTAAATTGCACTGATAACGGTTGTGATGACGACTGAGGCGACAATAGCTTGTATAGCTGCGGCGGGTCGCCGTATGGAAGAATTATAATCGACTATGATAAATGTATAGAGTGTGGTCTTTGTATAAAAGAATGTTGCGGAAGTGCTATTGATGCTATCGAATAATATTTTAATAAGGAGTTGAAATAAATGGCTTGTGTAAAAGAATGTGGTTGTGCTAATACAACTTGTAAAAACTTTGGAAAATGCTGTGCTTGCGTTAAGCAACATGCAGAAAAAGGCAATTTACCGTTTTGCCTTCGCCCACCTGTAGGAGAAAAGGCATAAATAATACTTATTTTTTAGTGGAAGCCTAGGCTTCCGCTAATTTCGTTATAAACTATACACAAGGAGGTACTTAAAATTATGCAAGAAATGAGAATTTTATCACCAACGGCAATTTTGGGCTATGGCTTTCCAATGGAATCATTCCAAAGAGCTATGGATTTAAACCCACACGTTATAGCTGTTGATGCTGGTTCGACAGACCCAGGCCCGCATTACCTAGGCTCTGGCAAGTCGTTCACAGATAGAAACGCAGTTAAAAGAGATCTAAGCATAATGATACCCGCAGCTTTAGAGCGAGGCATCCCTGTAATAATTGGCTCGGCTGGCGGCTCGGGTGCTGACAGTCATCTTGATTGGAATGTTGATATTATCAAAGAAATTTCTAAAGAACTTAATATCGAATTTAAACTTGGCATAATTAATTCGGAATTAAGCAAAGAAACTATCAAAAACAAGCTCGATAGTGGCGATATTAGACCAATTTTCCCTGCAAAGCAATTAGAAGAAAGAGATATTAACGAATCTGAAAGAATCGTTGCACAAATGGGGTTCGAGCCATTTATCAAAGCTCTTGAAATGGGTGCAGAAGTTATCGTTGCAGGCCGTGCTTACGACCCTGCGGTTTTTGCTTCTCTAGCCGTTAAAAATGGCTATGATATTGGGCTTGCGGTTCATCTTGGCAAAATTTTAGAATGTGCTGCAATAGCTGCAACACCAGGAAGCGGAAGCGATTGTATGATGGGCTTTTTAGGCGAAGATTATTTCAAAATTATGCCACTTTCTGATAACCGCAAATGTACAACTTTGTCGGTTGCGGCTCATACGCTTTATGAAAAATCAGACCCTATACATCTTCCTGGCCCTGGCGGCGAGCTAGATTTAACAAATACTACTTTCGAGCAGTTTAACGAAAACACAGTTATCGTAAAAGGCAGTAAATTTGTGCCATCTGTTCAGTACTCTTTAAAGCTAGAATCTGCAAGAAAAACAGGATATAGGACAGTTTCTATCGCCGCTTGTAAAGACCCTATTATGATAAACGCAATTGATACAATTATCGAAGAGGTTAAAGCAAAAGTTAAATCAAATTTTGCAAACTTTGGAATGGACGACTTCTTTCTAGATTTTAAAGTTTACGGTAAAAACGGCGTTATGGGTATTTTTAAGAACTTGCCTAAAGAAACTTCGCACGAGCTTTGCATAATTATTGAGGCCGTTGCGAAAGACCAAAAGCAAGCAGATACAATCTGCTCTTTCGCTCGCTCTACAATGCTACATTACGGATATGAAGGCAGAAAATCAACAGCTGGCAACTTGGCATTTCCTTTCTCTCCATCTGACTTTAGCGTTGGTGAAGTTTACGAATTTAATATGTACCACCTTATGGATGTTGATAATCCTGCCGACTTTTTCCCAATTAGCGTTAAAAACTGCAAAGGAGGCGAACTTGCGTGAAATTATTTGACATTGCAGACGTTATAAGAAGCAAAAACGCAGGCCCGTACGAGCTTACATTTGATATAATATTCAAAGAATTCGATATGTATAGAAAAGTTTGGGAAAACAAGGTTTTTAACAAGCAATCCTTCGCAAAGCTTTATAATATCAAAGAAGACGATATTATAAGCATAGTTAATTTCGACCCTGCAAAAGCTATAAAAATTACAATTGCACGCCCTATTTGCTCGGGTGATTTGGGTGAAACTGACGTATATGGTGCACAGCAACACTCGCCTTTAATAGGTTTTGAATTTGATATGTAGTTAGTACTAAGAGCGGATACTTACCATGTATCCGTTTTTTCTTTCTTTAATCTAAAAAATAAGATTCAAAAAATCTTGCTTAACATGTGCAAAATGTGGTAAAATTAAAAATAGACATTACTTAAGAAAAAGAGGTTTAACATGCAAAAGACTACTAAATCTTCATCATTTTTAACACAGGCATTTATTTTGGCGTTTGCTGGGCTTTTTGTTAGGGTTATCGGGTTTTTATACCGCGTTCCTATGACAAACATGCTGGGCGATAAAGGTAACGGCATATACGGTGCTGGGTTTAATATATACAATTTTTTTCTTATACTTTCGTCGGCTGGGCTTCCCGCTGCAATTTCTAGGATGACATCTACAAGGCTCGCACTTTTTAGGTACAAAAGTGCCCACAAGGTATTTAGAACATCTTTGATCTATGCAATGATCGGTGGTTTTATTAGCTCTTTGATGCTTTTTTTTGGTGCAAGATTTTTAAGCTGGGTTTTGAATATACCCGAAGCTTACTACGCCATCATCTCACTTGCCCCAACTGTGTTTATAGTTGCGGTTATGAGCGTTTTTCGTGGATATTTCCAAGGTATGAACAATACTTTGCCGACCGCTTTAAGCCAAGTTTTAGAGCAAATTATTAACGCCATCTTCAGTATTTACCTTGTATTTATTTTTATTGGCGAAAGCTTAGAACTTGCAGCCGCAGGCGGAACAGCTGCCACTGGCCTTGGTGCGCTTGGTGCACTACTTCTAATAATGTTCATATATTTAACAAAAAGAAAAACTATAAAAGAAAATATTAAAAACGACGAAACACCATATGCAATAGAAAGCAGCAAAACAATCGCAAAAGAGCTTGTAAGAACGGCATTTCCAATAATTGCAGGAACGGCAATTTACAGCCTAACGAGCCTTATAGATACAAGCATGGTTACATCAAGGCTTTTGGCAAGCGGTGCCTTTACAGAAAGTGAGGCAACTGCTCTTTTTGGGCAATTAACGGGTAAATTTGTAACGCTCACAAACCTGCCTGTTGCTATAGCTTCTAGTATGGCAGTTGCTATTATTCCTAGCATATCAGCATCTATTGCCATTAAAGACAAAAAGGCTGCAAACGACAAAATGAACCTAGCAATAAGGCTTGCCATGATTATTTCTAT
>WQZK01000167.1 GCA_009780765.1 Defluviitaleaceae bacterium | reverse complement strand
TTCGTTCTAGTAATTGGCCTCATAAAAATTGTTTTAACCGATGTATTTTCAAACTCTTGCGGAAATAAGTCTGCAACAAGCATAAACGCCATAAGCGGTGCAACTAAGTGGTTTATAACGTTTAATATACCATAGCTAATAAAATCTGTAATTCCTTGGTTTGTTAGCCTTGCATTAAACACGGCAACTGCCATAATAACTGCATAAATAATTAATTGTATTACAGTTAGCACCCAATATTTTTTACGGCGAAATATTTTTTCAAGCTCAATTTGATAAGACATTAGAAAAACCTTCATTACGCCTCAGCCCCTTTCTTTCCAATTGAATGGAGATAATACTCTTCAAAAGATGGAAATTTTGCTAAAACATCTACCTTAGAATCGGAACTACTAACATAGCCGTTATGTATAATTCCAACAGTATCACAAAGTTTTTCAATCTCTGCCGACTGGTGGCTAGAAATAAGAAACGACGCACCTTTTTCTTGCTTTATATTTGTTATAATTTCTCTTATTTCAACTATGCCCTCAATATCTAGCCCATTAGAAGGCTCGTCTAAAATATACAGGCTTGGGTTATTTATCATTGCCATAGCAAGCCCCATTCTTTGTTTCATGCCTAGCGAAAACCTAGAAATTTTATCATTTCTAACATCCCAAATATTAACTAAGCGTAAAGCCTCTTCTATATCTTTATCAGTTATTTCGGTTTTTGTATAATATTTAGCCATTAGCCTAAGATTTTTTATAGGCGACATATATCCATAAAAAGCAGGCTTTTCTATAAGGCAGCCAATGTTATAAAGGGCTGTTTCAATATCGTCTTTGATATTTATGCCCATGATTTTACATTCGCCCTCATACCTTTTTATAAGCCCTGCTACAATTTTCATAGTTGTTGTTTTTCCTGCCCCATTTGCACCAAGCAAGCCATATATTTCGCCTTTTTTAACATCAAAAGAAATATCTTTAACACCACGATTATTTTTAAATATTTTCTTTATATTTTTTACTTCTAATGCGTTTTCCACTTTTAGCAACCCCTATAATTGAAATTTAGGCGACTATATTATACATATAGCCGCCTAAGGCATATTTGTTCTTAATTATCTAAAACATCCCAAATAATTCTCCAAGTATCGCTCATTAATTCGTCTAAATAGTCTATTTCGGCTACTATCCACTCGTCGCCAAACTCTTCTAGCATTAAAACAAGCTCTGCCCTTAGTTCTTCTAATTCTGCTATCATTGCAAAATACATATCAAGCTCGTCCTCAAGAAGTGAACGACCACGAACGTTATTATTACCACTATTAATAACCTTGTCAGTTTCGTCAAAAGGCATAATAACTGTTGTGCCTACATTACGTAGCTCCACATCAACGTTAATAACAAGCTCGTGCCTTGCACCATCATGCGAATTACCTGCAAGTGTAATGCCGCCATTCACACTTGCTACATATCCACTTTGGCTAATAGTTGCATCAAGCCAGCCCGAATCAATTGCTATATTTCTAAACTTTGCAAAAAGCTCTGTTTGTGGGTCGTTATGCCCTGTTGGCATTCTGTCCATATGGTTAAGTGCTTGCTCGCTAAAAATTGCCATTCCAAGCTGTGCAATTTCAGGAATTTGATTTCTTCCAAGGCTAACCGAAACAGTATCTCCACTTTGCGTAAAGAAGTTTTTAGTATCGCCCACTAAAAGGTCTATTCCTAAGTTTACAAGCCTAAGCTCAGATGTTGTTGGCGTGCTTGGCGTTCTTTGCCATGTGTTTGGCCTATCCCAATTTGCATCATACCAATGGTGGTAAGTGCTATCCCATTGAGAATAGCTATGTCTATGCCCGTCATAATTATGCCATTCAGACCTCTCGCTTAATCCCATAAAATAGCTAGAAGATTGGCTATGGCGCCTATGTTCATTCTCCTGCATTTCAAGGCTATGTCCATAAGCGATTCTTTCGCCGTCTAAATACATAGAAAAATTCATCTCTACCGTATAGTTGTCTGCATCTAAAATGTCTACATACGTTAAAATAGCTGCTTGTTTTAGCCTTTCGTAGCCCGAAACGTTGTTTGCAGATACCACGGCCGTTGTTGCCATAACTGCAAATGCAAGAGCCGCCGCTATTAGCTTAACTGGTTTAAACTTTTTCACTTTTATCAGTCCTTCTCTCAAATTTTTACTACTAATAATATTATACGAGTAAATTTCAAAAAAGTCTATTTAAGGTTTTATTAATTGTTTGTTGCCTACATAAGCAAAAGCCGCTATCTTGTACGATAACGGCTTTTTAATGCTAGATATTACGCTGTAAATTTGAAACATCTATTATTATATACCCTTGTTCAAAATCTGCTTGAGTAACATAGGGTCTCAGATGTACAGGCAAAGTATAACTAGCTAAGCTACCAGTCGGGTCAATCCGTATTACAAGATTTATTCGCATACCAATAATAGTCGAAGAATCGTTCGTACCACTGTACGGAAAGCTATTTGTAGTAAATTACACAACATTAATCCTCTTTCATACTGTGCTTAATAATACGGTTTTTGTGCTCTCTTCTTTCTTTGCTACGAGAATAAGCTTTGCCAATTTCTGCAACAAACGTTGGAATTACTGATAAAACCGCAATCATACCCCAGTGCTCTATGCCAATAGGAACCGTATCAAACAAAACATTAAAAGGTGGCACTATAACAAATAGTACGAACAACGCAACCATTGCAAACGCACTAATTGCAAGAAGCGGGTTGTTTGTAAACGTTCTTTTCTTAAATACCGACATTTTGGTTCTTGCCGTTAAAATATGCAAAATAGATGTAAACCCGATAACCATAAACGCTGTTGTTTGCCCAACTTCGTGGCTTGGTGCAACATTTGCCGAGAAGTTTGTAAAAGCACCTATGTAGTACGCAATCCATGTTACAATCGTAAACGCTATAACTTGCTTTGCAATTAAATACACAAGCCCATCACCAAAGAAACTCTCTTCACGCCCAATTGGCGGTCTTTCCATAATCTTTTTACCAGCAACCTCTTGAGCAAGCCTAAGCCCCGGAATACCATCGCCAACAACATTGATAAGTAAAAGCATTATAGGCGTTATAACTGCACCCCAGCCAAATAATACGCCACCAATTATTATAATTATCTCTGAAATATTGCAAACAAGCAGAAAGTATACAACCTTGCGGATAATGGCAAATACATTTCGCCCTTCATGAACGGCATCTACTATTGTTGCGAAGTTATCGTCTGCCAAAGTCATATCAGAAGCCGATTTAGCAACTTCTGTACCAGTAATCCCCATTGCAACACCAACATCGGCCGCTTTTAGGGCCGGTGCATCGTTCACGCCGTCGCCCGTCATTGCAACAACTTGGCTATGCTCTTGCCATGCTTCTACGATTCTGATTTTATCTTCAGGCGAAACACGAGCGTAAACCGACTGTAACGGAACAATATCAACAAGCTCTTCCGAGCTAAGCTCTTCAAGCTCAACCCCCGTCATAACCCTGCCGCCCTCTGTCATTATGCCAAGTTGCTTTGCAATTGCCCCAGCCGTTGCTGCATGGTCGCCCGTTATCATAACCGTTCTGATACCCGCTTTTTTTGCTCTTTCTATTGCTCCAAAACATTCTGGGCGAGGCGGGTCTATAAGCCCGATTATGCCTATAAACGTTAAGTCTTTTTCAAGTTCTTCCAAGTTTTCTGTAATATTATCAACAATTCTTGAACCTAAGGCAATTACACGAAGAGCATCGTGTGCAAAATCGTCATGCACTTTGTTACGTTTCTCAATTTCTGCTTCTGTTTCGCCGCTAAATGGCAAACGGTCGAACGCACCTTTTGTAAGTACTAGATACTTGCCGTCTTCCATTTCATGCACCGTTGTCATCATTTTTCTGCTAGATGAAAACGGTATCTCATGAATACGAGGGTATTTCGCCTCTAAATCTTCCATATTCATGCCTTTTTTGTATAATAAACGAAGGATTGCCGCCTCGGTTGGATTGCCCAAGAAAAGCCTCTTACCATCTTCATCAAATTTAGTAATTGCATTACTTGAAAGGGCTAAATGCTCTATAAATTCAAGCTCTCTGTTTGAAAAATTATCATCATCGCCTGTAGTATCAATATTACATGCGAGCCACAGTTTTTTTATAGCCATGCGGTTTTGCGTTAACGTGCCTGTTTTATCAGTACAAATAACCGATGTTGAGCCAAGCGTTTCAACCGCAGGAAGCTTACGAACCACCGCATTTTTTTGAACCATTTGCTTAACACCATGTGCAAGCGTTAGTGTAACAATTAAATTAAGCATTTCAGGAACCGCCGCAACACCTAAAGAAACCGCCAAAAACACTATATCCCACGCTGCAATGCCCTGCAAAAAACCAATGATTAAAAGCATTATAACAGAAGCCACCGCCATAAGGCTTATTGTTCTCGAAACTTTATTAAGCCTTATTTGAAGCGGAGTTTTAAGTTTTTGCACATCGTTAAGATACCCTGCAATTTTACCCATTTCAGTTTGCATACCTGTTGCAACAACAACAGCTTTGCCACGCCCAGCCGTTAC
>WQZK01000166.1 GCA_009780765.1 Defluviitaleaceae bacterium | reverse complement strand
GCAGAGTGGCGAAGCCAGTCCAAGCAGTTTTCCTGCGGAAAACCGGTCAAAGACCGCTTTCGCAAAGCGAAAGTGCCAAGGCGGAGCAAAACCACTAGAGATTGCTTCACCCCTTACAAGGGGTCGCAATGACGTTCTTATCCTATATTTTTTAATTTCTAAACATCTCTATTGCGATGAGCGAAGAGACGAAGTAATCTAGAAAAATATAATGGAGGAGATTTAATTGCGTAAAAAATTAGTCGTTGGTAACTGGAAAATGAACATGACAATTTCTGAAACAAAAGATTTTTTGGCACAAATTAAAGATAAAATTGATAAGAAAAATGACGTTGCTTTTTGCGTTCCAACTATATCGTTAGAATCGGCTATTTTAAGCCTTAAAGACATCGATATTGGTATTGGTGTGCAAAATATCCATGAGAAAGATAGCGGTGCTTACACAGGCGAAACTGCGGCAAAAATGGTTAAGGATGCGGGTGCTACATATGCCCTTGTTGGCCATTCTGAAAGAAGGCAATATTTTGGCGAAACTTGTGAATGGGTTAATTTAAAGGCCATCCAAGCTATTAAGCACGATCTCATCCCTATCATTTGTGTTGGTGAAACCGAAACCGAAAGAGAGCAAGGCATTACTTCCGAACTAATCAAAAAACAAATAAAAATAGCATTTTTAAATATTCCTAACGAGGATGCGATAAAATGCGTTATAGCCTACGAACCCGTTTGGGCAATAGGCACTGGCAAAACTGCAACAACAGAGCAAGCAGAAGAGGTTTGCAAACTAATTCGTGAAACCATAGAAGAGCTTTACGGCTTAGAAACTGCACAAAAAATCCGTATTTTATATGGCGGAAGCGTTAATGCTTCTAACGCCAAAGAATTATTTTCTATGGAAAATATAGACGGTGGGCTTGTTGGCGGTGCTAGCTTAAGTCTTGATTTTATTAATATCACAAACGCCTAAGGAGAAATTATGAAAAAAACAACAATACTCATGATATTAGACGGCTACGGCCTAACCGATGAACAAAGCGGCAATGCAATAGCCAAAGCTAACACCCCAAATCTTGATAAAATTTTTGCAACATACCCCTTTGCGAAAGGGCAAGCCTCGGGGCTTTCTGTAGGTCTTCCTGACGGGCAAATGGGTAATTCTGAAGTGGGTCACACAAACATAGGTGCTGGCAGAATTGTTTATCAAGAACTTACAAGGATTACAAAAAGCATTGAAGATGGTCATTTTTTTGAAACCCAAGCATTTTTGTCAGCAGTAGAAAACTGCAAAAAAAACAATTCTGCTCTTCATTTAATGGGGCTTTTGTCTGATGGTGGTGTTCATAGCCACACCGAGCATCTATATGGGCTTTTGAAATTGGCTAAAATGAGTGGTTTAGAAAAAGTTTATGTTCATTGTTTTATGGACGGAAGAGATACGCCACCACGCTCTGGCAAAAATTTTATAGAAGAATTAGAGCAAAAAATTAAAGAAATAGGTGTTGGAGAAATTGCAACAGTAATTGGCAGATTTTACGCCATGGATAGAGATAACCGCTTTGAAAGAGTTGAAGAAGCTTACAACGCACTTGTTTTTTCAGAGGGCAAAAAATTTGATTCAGCCATCTCCTGCATGGAAAATTCGTATAAAAATGATATTGTGGACGAATTTGTAAAGCCCGCTATAATTTCTGAAAATGGAAATATCAAACCTAACGACTCTATAATTTTCTATAATTTCAGGCCAGATAGAGCACGAGAAATTACAAGTGCGTTCTGTAAGCCTGATTTTGACGGATTTAAGCGTAAAAATGCCTTCTTCCCTGTAAAATATATTTGTTTTACGGATTATGATACAACTATCCCTAACAAAGAAGTCGCGTTCAAACCAACAAACCTTAATAATACTTTGGGCGAATATATTTCTAGTCTTGGCCTTACCCAGCTTAGGCTTGCCGAAACTGAAAAATACGCACATGTTACATTTTTCTTAAACGGCGGAAAAGAAGAACCTTATGCGGGTGAAGACCGTATTTTAG
Organism: Defluviitaleaceae bacterium; assembly: GCA_009780765.1. GTDB lineage: Bacteria > Bacillota > Clostridia > Lachnospirales > UBA5962 > WQZK01. Next base: position 2,629 of record WQZK01000166.1, on the reverse strand, counting down.
TGCCATCGCCTAAAGTTTTAACCTACGATTTGCAGCCTGAAATGAGTGCAGGAGAAGTTACAGATAATTTAATTTCTGCCATAGAATCTAACAAATACGATTTAATTGTTGTAAACTATGCAAACCCTGATATGGTTGGGCATACAGGCAATATGGCGGCGGCAGTTAAGGCTGTTGAGTTTGTAGATTTATGTATAGGTCGTGCCTTAGAGGCAGTTTTAAAATTAAATGCACAGATGTTTTTATGTGCCGACCATGGAAATGCCGACAAGCTAATAGACTATACTACAAGTGAGCCTCACACCGCACACACAACAAATCCTGTGCCTTTTGTTGTGATTAATGTCACAGGTATTTCTAGGATAAAAGAAAACGGTAAATTATGCGATATCGCCCCTACCCTTCTTGATATGATGGGACTAGAAATTCCAAAAGAAATGACAGGAAAATCCCTTGTTTAACCTCCTAACATAAGGTAACAAGCAAAAAACTATAAAACAACTATTTATGAACAAGCTAATAAATAGGTGCGTAGGACAATTTAAAAATCAATTAAAAAGTTGTGTGTTGACAATTTAAAAATCATCCACGGCTTTTTTATTACATCACGAATTCACTTAACAAAGGCAATATTTGTTTTTATTATCTTAAATCAATTCCATATTTCAGGAATCTGAATTAAAATAATGTATACTTAGGCCACTCTTCTTTAAATAGCTTATATCGTAGCCAATCATCAAGGAAAATCGCAAAAATTGCCAATGGAACCCATAATAAGGACGATACCAAACTAATTTGACCCATAAAATTAAGCGGCAAATTACTGTAATCCCATACACTTAACCCAAGCCAAACGTTAACAATAAGCCCTGTAATTAACTCAAGAAAAGTAATAATAGTTGTTCCAATTAAGGCCTGCTGCACCAAGCCTAAATGCCAAGGAAAATAATTATTAATCATGCCAATAATAACAAAACACAGCCCTCCAACAATAAACATAGATGGGTGGCTATGCCCTCTATATACAATTTCAATTAAATAATAGATGAAGCCTCCCCATAGCCAAAGGGAAATATGCTTTAAAATTTTTTTACTCATAAACTACCTCCACAAATCAGTTTCATCTTTAATTCATATCAATAACAATTTCTATGTTAATAAACTCTATAATATACTCTAAATCTGCTTTTAAAAAAATCACCATAGAACCATAGATAAGGATTGATTTTTTATTTTAAAGCATTTATAATTAATACAGAAAGGAATGATTAACATGTCAATAAGTCCATATTTACATTTTAACGGAAATTGTGCAGAAGCTGTTGAGCTTTACAAAAAAGCGTTCTCTGCCAAAGTTTTAAGAATAACACAGTACAAGGATTTACCACAATCTGAAGGGTATGAATTTCCAGCTGGCACTGAAAATTTTGTTATGAATGGCGAAATTCAAATCGGTGATAGCACTATCATGCTTGCGGATTGCCCGCCAGAGCATCCAACTACTTTTTCTGATGGGATAAACATACATGTTTATCTTAACGCTAAAGAAGATATCGAAACTGCATTTAACACACTTGCCGACAGTGGACAAGTTACCATGCCACTTGAAAAAACATTTTGGAGCGAAAGCTTTGGAATGGTTACAGACAAGTTTGGCGTTTGCTGGATGCTTTCTATGCCAATGCAACATAGCTTTAACTAAATTAAATTATATTAAGAATAGGAGTTTTTGCAAATGAAAGGTTATATTGAAATTATTGATGTTTTTGCAAGAGAAATTATGGATTCAAGAGGCAACCCAACAATAGAAGTTGATGTTACTGTTGCCGATGAAAAAGGCGGTATTTTTACTGGCCGTGCGGCAGTTCCTTCTGGTGCTTCTACTGGTGCTTTTGAAGCAGTAGAGCTTAGAGATGGCGGCGAAAGGTATTTAGGCAAAGGTGTTACAACTGCGGTTGATAATGTAAATGAAATTATTGCCGATGAGCTTATCGGCTTAAACGCTTTAGACCAAGTTTCTATCGACATGACGATGATAGAGCTAGACGGCACCAAAAACAAAGCAAAACTTGGTGCAAACGCTATTTTAGGCGTTTCTATGGCTAACGCTCGTGCTGCTGCTATGGCTTTAAATATGCCATTATACCAATATCTAGGCGGATTTAATGCTAAAGAATTACCTGTGCCTATGATGAATATCTTAAATGGCGGTCAACATGCTGATAACACTGTAGATTTCCAAGAATTTATGATTATGCCTGTTGGTGTTGAAACATTCTCAGAAGGGCTTAAAATGTGTGCAGAAATTTACCACAATCTTAAAAAAGTTCTTCATTCTAAAGGATTGGCAACTGCGGTTGGTGATGAGGGCGGATTTGCTCCAGACTTAGCAACTCCTGAAGAAGTTATTGATTTAATTTTAGAAGCTGTAGAAAAATCTGGCTACAAGCCTGGTTCTGATATTAAAATAGCACTAGATGTTGCCGCAACAGAGCTTTATAAAGACGGCAAATACTACTTTGAAGGTGAAACTAAAGCAAAAGGCCTTAGCGAAATGATAGTTAGAACTTCTGAAGAAATGGTTGATATGTACGAAAATCTTATAAATAAGTATCCGATCATTTCTATT
>WQZK01000165.1 GCA_009780765.1 Defluviitaleaceae bacterium | reverse complement strand
ACTAGGAATTTCTGATAGTCATTGCGAGGGCTCAATTACTATAATAGTACTACATTTCATGCCCGAAGCAATCCAGTGCAAAACCTAAAAATGTGTTATAATTTTAAGAAAAAATAAGACTTTAAAGCTGCAGCACTGGATTGCTCCTCTACCCAAAAAAGCAGGCTTTTTTGGGTTCCCGAGTTCGGGCGCTACCATGCAAGAGTTTTTTAGCAGCAAAGCCCTCGCAATAGACTTGTAGCGATATTGAGATTTTCGTCTCGAAACTTCGCTCCTCACGCTCGTTTCTTGCCGAAAATTTTGAATTTCGCTACAAGTCTAATGACTATCAGAAATTCCTAGTTTCAGCCAAACTTTTCATTACATGTCTAATGACATTTCTAATTTCAGAACAAGTCTATTGCGATGGTTCTAATCATTATGAGAGTAGTACATGTTGCACCCGAAGCAACCCACATAAAAAAAGCAACGGTAATCTCCCCATTACCATTGCTTTTTATTTTATTCGATTTTCCCACTCCCCTTGTGAAAACGAAGGAAATAAACTATTTAGCTTACTGTATTTTAAACTTACTAATAGTATACCACATGTTGAAACAAAAGTCAACAAGAAATTTTATTTTTTGCACTTTATTTTTTACAAGTAATATTGCAAGAACGATTATTCGCCCGCTGTTCGAGTCATTGCCGTAGTAAGCCAGTACCCATGCAAACCTTCAGCAATTTCTACATCTTCACAGCATTTAAATTCACTAAATCCTGCGTTTTTGGCAAGAACTTCGTGGTCTTTAGTATAAATGTCTGGAAGTCCCAAGAAAAGCTCACCAGTTTCAAAAGCCTCTCCTAAAACAAGGTGGTTATATTTTTTATGTTGCGATATTACAAAATTGTCGTTCATGTAATTCCATTTGTCGTTTGGCAAATAAACCAGCTCTTTTGTGCTTATTCTAACCCAGTTTATATCTTGTTTGTCTGGCCTAAATGGTTGCATCTTTGTATTTTTCTTTAAAATTGAGGCAATTTGCACTTCTCTGTTTTCTTCTGCTTTTACGCTCTCACTAATTTCTATCTGTGGAGAAACATTTTTAACAAACTTATAATCTATATTATGATATGCTTTTTCTGCCATTTCACGAGCAGTTTCTTTAAACTCTTGGTGCTTCGGGTCTTCTTCTGGATTTTCGTAGAAGGCCGCTTCTTCGGATATAATTTCTATAACCTCTACAACTTCCAAAGTTGGACCTTCAATAATTTTCTCCACAATTTTTTCAACAGGTTCTGAAGTTTCAGTTTCAATAATTTCTTCGACAATTTTCGCAACAGGCTCCATAATAACTTCAATAGCTTCCTCTACAGCTTCGGCTATAGGTTCTTCAATAACTTCTGCAATTATTGCTTCTTCATAGTTTTCCACAGAGTTTTCCACAGTATCAACGGAAATTTGTGGTTTTTGGGCTAAATTAAAGGCATTTTTCCATGAAACCTCCTCTTTGTCATAGCCAACCAGTGGAATTATAAGCCCTTCGGGGTTGTCGAAAACAATTGCCACAACATCAAAATCTTCAAAACTCTGCTCAGACGATTCAAACCTAAGCTCACCCGTGCCTCTTTCTGAAACAATTATTTCACCAAGGGCAATGTTTTCAGAATTTGCCGAAGAAATTAAATAAGGCTTGTATGTAACCAAAGCTTTTAAATTAGAAACAGAAATGCTAATTTTATTTGTGCCGCCCACGGTTTCTATTATGCACTTGCCTGTTGCAAGGCGCGAATCTAGCGTATAATCGGCATGTTCTTGTGATAGTGGTATAAAGCGGCGTTTATAGTTGGTTGTATTCATTTTTTTCCTCCTGTTATATGTACATAATTTGCTGTATACATATATATTCAAAAAAATGTGGTCTTAGAATTGTTTTTACCAGAGATTTAGTGTATACTAAAAAAAAGGAAGTGAAGCAATTGAACAGTAAAGCATTAAAAACTTTAGAATATAATAAAATTATTGAAACTTTGGGCGAATGTGCCCTTACAAGCATTGGTAAAGAGAAATGCTTGGAACTTAAGCCATTTTTAGATATTTACACAATAGAAAAAGCACAAGATATAACAACCGAAGCCAGCTCTATGATACTAAAAAAAGGTTCGCTGCCGCTTGGTGGTATGAAAGATATTAGGGCTTCTTTAAGCCGTGTTAATGTTGGCGGAATGTTAAATGTTTTAGAGCTTCTCCATATAGGAGATTTTTTGCATGTTGTAAACAAGGTTATGGCTTACGGCAAGGAAGATGCCTCTAAAAACGATAGTTTTCCGCAGTTGGTTGAACGTTTTGAGCTTTTAGTGCCAGCACCAGCCGTTAAAAAAGAAATTGAGAGATGCGTGTTAAATGAGCAAGACTTGGCGGATGATGCCTCTTCTGGGCTATTATCAATAAGAAAACAAATTAAAATTTCTAACGACAGGATAAAAGAGCAAATAAACACGGTTTTACGCTCGCAAACATACAAAAACATGCTTAGTGATGTTGTTGTTACCATTCGTGGCGGGCGTTTTTGCGTGCCTGTAAAGCAGGAGTACCGCACGGTTTTTCCAGGTATTATTCACGACCAATCTTCAACAGGGGCAACCCTTTTTATGGAGCCTATGAGCGTTGTTAATTTAAACAACAAAATTAAAGAGCTAGAGGCTGAAGAGAAGAAAGAAATAGAAAAAATACTGATGGATTTATCTATGCAGGTGGCAACAGTTAGCGAAGAACTTTCTGCAAATTTTGAACTTCTAGCCGAGCTTGATTTTTTCTTTGCAAAGGGGCAGCTTTCTATTTCTATGTTTGGCAGCCGCCCAATTTTTAACACAAATGGCTTTGTTGATATTAAAAAAGGCAGGCACCCGCTTTTAAATAAAGACACGGTTGTGCCTACAGATATTTATATAGGCGACAAATTTAACACCCTACTAATAACAGGCCCAAACACGGGTGGAAAAACGGTTGCATTAAAAACTTTGGGTCTGTTTAGCTTGATGGGTCAAGCGGGGCTTCATATTCCTGCGTTTGATGGGTCGAAGCTGACTGTTTTCGACAATATTTTTGCTGATATAGGCGACGAGCAAAGCATCGAACAAAGCCTTAGTACTTTTTCTTCGCATATGACAAATATCGTGTCGATTTTAAAAGATGTAACGCAGGATTCTTTGGTTCTGATGGACGAACTAGGTGCAGGAACAGACCCAACAGAAGGTGCTGCTCTTGCAATTTCGATAATACAATTTCTACATGATAGAAAGATTAAAACGGCAGTTACAACGCACTATTCGGAACTTAAGGTTTATGCACTTAGGACGGATGGTGTCGAAAATGCCTCGTGCGAGTTTGATGTTGTGAGTTTACGCCCAACATATAAGCTTTTAATTGGCGTGCCGGGTAAATCTAATGCGTTTTCTATTTCTAAACGCCTTGGGCTTGATGATTATATTATCGACGAAGCTAAAAAATTACTATCGTCAGAAGAAATGAAGTTTGAAGATGTTATAACCGATTTAGAAATATCAAGAAAAACAGTTGAGCTAGAATCGGCTCGTGCAGAAGACTACCGCAAACAAGCAGAACGCCTAAAATCTGAAATAGAACAAGAACGCGAAAAAATGCGTAAAAGCAAGGAAAAGATTTTGCAAAAGGCACAGGAAGATGCAAGGGAAGTTGTGCGAATTGCAAAGCTTGAGGCCGATAATATTGTTAAAGAAATGAACAAACTCCTAAAAGAGGGTAATAAACAAGAAATAAATGAAAAACGTACCGTTTTAAAAGAAAAGCTTGAAGGGTTTGGCTCTTCTATGGGAACATCGCAAGAACAAACGCCACGAAAAGTGCCGAAAAACCTTAAAAAAGGCGACTCTGTGTTTATTCATAGCCTAAACCAAAAAGGCGTTGTTACAAAAGAATCCGATGGAAACGGCGAAGTTATGGTTAAAGCGGGCATTATGAGCATAAAAGTCAAAATAACCGAGCTTTCGCTTGATGAAAATGTCGAAACCGTAACAATTAGCAATCAAGGCTTTAAAACAAATGCAAAACAGGCGAAAAGCCTTAATATTAGGCCAGAAATAGACCTAAGAGGAACAATGGTTTCAGAAGGGCTGGAGCTTGCCGATAAATATTTAGACGATGCTTATCTTTCAGGGCTTGCACAGGTTACAATAATTCATGGTAAAGGCACAGGAGCTTTAAGAACGGCTATTCATAACCATTTAAAGAAGCATCCTCATGTTAAATCTTATAGGCTTGGTGTTTTTGGCGAGGGCGAGCATGGCGTTACAGTTGTTGAGTTTAAGTAAGGTTTAATTTACAACAATTTAAAATAATTTGAAACAAATTTGAGATTTTTGAAGGGTACTTCTATGTTATACTAATATTGTTGAAAAGTGAGTAACAGTAAAAAGACCTGATTTTTAAGGGTTTTATTAGCAAAATTGAGATGGACAAAGCACTGGATTGATACACCCCCTTCGAGGCTCACGATAAAGCACTAATAAATTTGAACAAAAGAAGTGTGAAAAATTCACATTAGGAGCGTAAAAATGAAAAAATTTATAAGTATCATTGGTCTTTGTAGTATGGTTCTTATGCTAACAGCTTGTAGCGGCCAATATCAAGAAGTTGTGGATGATGGAGTT
>WQZK01000164.1 GCA_009780765.1 Defluviitaleaceae bacterium | reverse complement strand
TGGTATTCCAAACATTTCCCGTTTCGAGGATTGTAAGCCCCATTAAAAGCTGGCATGTTGGCAATACATCAGGGTGGATAAACTGGTTTATAACCCTTTTATTAGCCGTTTCTAAAGCACCTAACGGTTTTTTAGCCGCATCTTTAATTTTTATTAGCTTTGTTTCATAAGCTTTGTGAGCAGGGGCAGAAACACCATAAAACTTGGCAGGTTTGTTTTTATCTAAACTTTTAAAAGTAACCGCTTTTGTGCCCATTGCGATGTATATGCAGTCTTTATTTTCCATAATATACTCTATGCCGTCAACTGTACAAATGCCAGTTTCGCCTATATTGAAAAAGCCTATTTCACGTCTTTCTAAAAGGAATGAAGTACCAAAATTAGCCCAAATATCAATGCCTTTGTCAAGCGAAACTTCTTCTGAAATGGGCATAATTCCAAACGTAACCATGCGGTCTACATGGCTATAAGTGGCAGTAACTTTATCAGCTTGGTATAAGTTTGTAATTAAAAATTCGCTACGAAGTTCTTCAGTTGTATATCTTTTTACGTCATTTGGTGATGCAGAATATCTAATATCCATAAAAAACACTCCTTAAAATTATTATCTTTGTACTCTACCAGAACCGTCGCCACCAGCTAAAGTTTCAACCTCAGCAACAGAAACTTGGTTAAAATCGCCCTCAATAGAATGTTTTAAGCAAGATGCAGCAACAGCAAATTCTAAACTATCTTGGTTAGATTTACCTACTATTTGCGAGTAGATAAGCCCAGCACCAAAGCTATCGCCGCCGCCAACTCTATCTACAATTTTCATGTTATATTCTTTCGAGAAATACGCTTCTTTGCCGTCATAAAGCATAGCCGCCCAGTTATTTTCGCTTGCAGAGATAGAAGTTCTAAGAGTTATCGCAACTAATTTCATGCCAAATCTTTCAGAAAGTTTTTTAGCAACGGCAACATAACCTTCGTGGTTTAAATGGCCACCCGTAATATCTGTATTTTCTGCTTCAATACCAAAAACGTCTTTCGCATCTTCTTCATTTGCAATGCAAACATCAACATAATGGCAAAGTTTTTCCATGGTTTTGCCTGCTTCTTCTCGTGTCCATAATTTTTTGCGGTAATTTAAATCACAAGAAACAGTGATACCTTTAGACTTTGCAACTTTGCAAGCTTCCTCACAAATAGATGCAAGTGTGGGCGATAGGGCAGGGGTGATGCCCGTGAAGTGGAACCAAGTAACGCCTTCAAAAATTTCATCCCAGTTAAAATCAGAAGGCTTAGCTTCTGCTATAGAAGAACCAGCACGGTCGTAAACAACTTTAGATGGGCGTTGGCTTGCACCTTTTTCAAGAAAGTAAATGCCAACCCTCTCACCACCACGAGTGATTTTTGAAGTATCAACACCAAATTTTCTAAGCGAGTTTATGGCAGCATCTCCAATTTCATGCTTAGGTAGTTTAGTAACAAATGCTGCATCTAAGCCAAAATTTGATAAAGAAACAGCAACATTAGCTTCACCACCGCCATAGGTTGCACCAAAAACTTCTGTTTGCACAAAACGCATATATCCTTCTGGTGCAAGCCTTAACATTATTTCACCAAATGTAATAACTTTTTTCATGATTAGTTCCTCACTTTTTTAATTTTTTCTACAGTTTTTTTGCAAATTTCGGTTACTTCGTCCCACTTGCCGTTATTTATTAAATCAGTAGTTGCCATATACGAGCCACCGCAAGCAACTATTTTATCAAATTTTAAATACTCTTCAAGATTTTTTTCTGAAATACCACCAGTTGGGATAAATTTAATTTGCGTATAAGGGGCACAAACTGCTTTAGTAAAATCAAGCCCGCCAGCTTGTTCCGCTGGGAAGAATTTTAAAACATTAAGCCCAAAACTTAAAGCAAGTTCTATTTCAGTTGGTGTAATGCAGCCTGGCAATATTGGCACATTTACGCTTTGGCAATACTTCACAACTTCAGGATTAAGCCCAGGGCTTACAATAAATTTTGCACCTGCCTCTATTGCGAGTTTTGCTTGTTCTATGCTCAAAACCGTGCCAGCACCAACCAATATTTCTGGTACGTTTTCAGACATATTTTTTATAGCTTGGTATGCCGCATCTGTGCGGAAAGTTACTTCAGCACAAGGAATTCCACCATCGCAAAGTGCTTTGGCTAAAGGTATTGCGTCTTTAGCGTCATCTATTTTTATAACGGGTACCATACCGATTTGGTACAGTGTATCATATATGTTGTTCATTAATCTAGCTCCTTTTTATATCTAACTACATGATGCTCTTCGCCGTGATAACTTCCAAAACCATCATACTCTAGCTCAAACTTACACTTCTCTAAAATCTTCCACGAAGCGATATTATCTAAGCGGCAAATACCATATATCTGCTTAAGATGAAGTTTTTCCATAATTGCAGGAATAAAAGCTTGTAAGGCTTCGCTTGCATAGCCATTGTTTGTGTACTTTATGCCTATGTGATACCCAACTTCCCATCCACTTTGAATAGGAACAGCCTCAACATGCCCAACCTGAGTGCCATCTTTTAAGGTAATTGCATAGACAAGTGGCATATTTTCTTCTTCATAGAATGAGATAAGCGTTTCTATAACATCCTGTGCTGCTTCTAAAGTTTCAAAAACCTCGTCTGGCATAAACTTTCTGTTATCATCATCAAGCGAGTTTTTATGAAGACTTTCTGCCATGTTAGGATTAAGCTCTACTATAAATAATCTTTTTGTTTCAATTGGCAATTTCATAATTATACCTCCTTAGATTTCTAGAAACCATATAAACATGGTTTCGTGTTTATACTTAGGTTCGTTATAATAAGCGTATTCGTCTATTACAGACAAAACCGCACCAAGGCTATGATAAAACTTACAAGCGGACACATTTGTGTTCTGGCATTCTATCTTCATTTGAATAAGCCCTTGGTTTTTAGACCAATTTCTTGCCATATTAAACAATTCTTTGCCGATACCTTGATTTTTGTACGTTTCAGCTACTCTAATGTCCCATAAAACGGCAAGGTCATTTCTTTTTGAAAGCATATTAATACCTTTGGTTCTTGAAGCGATTGCAGCACCGCCAACAGGTACTTCGCTATCAAATGCCATGAAAAAGGCCCAATTTGATGTATCAAATTCTTTTGCCCAATTTATAACTAGGTCGTTTTCATCTTCGCAAAAATTTTTAATATATGGTGAGATTTCGGTTTCAATAAGATTAAAGCCGTCAAGACCATTATTTATTTTTTCAATCTTATAATAGCTTGAAACATGAGTTTGCATAGGTATTTTATCGTATTGCTCTAAGTAAGTTTCGTCAATTTGTTTGTAAGTAATCATTTTAATGAACCAACAGCTTAATTTCGGTATAGCACATAAAAAACGGTGCAACACCTTTGGCATCGTTTTCAACAACAGGCTCAGAAATATAATATTCGTAACTTCCATCACGCCTGAGGTTATCATAAGGGCCAAGCCCAGCAACCAAGCAAATACCTTTTAAATTAAGTCCATCTTCCGATTCTGACATATACTTATTATAAATACCATCAAACGTTTTTTTGCCCAAATCACGGAAGTTTGCAGGTAAAACTCCAAGCCTTGCACCTTTTAGCATAGCGTAGGCAACCATTGCAGAGCCGCTTGTTTCGAGGTAATTGCCTTCTTTTCCTGCTTTATCAACTACTTGCCAGTAAAGCCCTGTTTCTTCGTTTTGATACTTGCAAATTTCTGAAAGAAACTCTTCAAGAAGAGATACAAGTGTTTTGCGATGTTCGTCAGTTTCAGGCAAAAGGCCAATAATATCAATAAGTGCAACCGAATACCAACCCATTGCTCTAAGCCAGAAGTTAGCACTTCTCCCAGTTTCTTTGTTTGCCCAAAAGATTGATTTAGAAGCATCATATCCGTGAACATAAAGACCTTTTTCGACTATATACATACGCTCCCTAACAATTTCAAACTGCTTAATCATATCATCAATGCACTCATATTTATTGTTTTCAAGCCCATATCTAACGTTAAAAACTTGTGCCATATAAAGCCCATCGAGCCAAACTTGGTTAGGGTAAATTTGCTTATGCCAGAAGTTGTTTTCATGCGTTCTTGGTTGCTCTTTAAGTTGTTTAAACAACAACTCAATACATTTTTTGTATTTCTCTTTACTAGTGATTTTGTAAAGGTCAAAGAGTGACTGCCCAGGGCAAACATTGTCAAGGTTATATGTTTCTATTTCAAACCCAAGTGGAAGACCATCTTCGTTTATATAGAAGTCCATAAATTCATCGATAAATTTGATATAACGTTCGTCGCCCGTTTGGTTGTAGAGCTTTAGCAAGCTATTCATCATGCAACCATCGATATAGTTCCAGTGAGGTTTTTTGCCTTGGCGAATCATTTCTAAGTTCCAAATTGGAGCTTCGGGAGTAGATTCTGTCAAAACACGCTGTATATATCTGTCTAAAATTTCGTACATAATATTCCCTCCTAATTTTGTATTTTTTCGCATATACGGTTACACTCTTCTTGTGTTATAATGCCATCATCACAAAGAGTTTGTAGCATATAAATCTTATGCTCGGGAGCTTCTTTTTCTCTATCTTTAAAATAATATTTGATGCTTATTGCAACTGCAATCACGGCATATCCTAAAATGCTACTGCTTACAAACTCATAAAGAGAAGGCATATTCACTTCACCAAATAGACTTAATGTTAAAAAATAAGCGTAAATAATTGCAATCATGCCTACATAGCCCACAATATATAAGAGTCCCTGTTGCA
>WQZK01000163.1 GCA_009780765.1 Defluviitaleaceae bacterium | reverse complement strand
GTTAATTCACTTTATCATATTATAACTTTATTGTCAACATAATTTTACATAAAATAACCACTTTAATACTTAATGTACCATTTTTTTATTACTTAATTAGCTGTAAATAAAAAATCACTTTTCACAAACATAGAAAAGTGATTTAACTATTATTTTTCATACTAATTAGCGATTTAACATTGTTAAGTATAAAATCTTCTTCTGCTTCACTAAGCTCTTCCCAGAGATATATTACTTCACTTAGCCTAGGATTAAGAATAGGCGTCATTTCATTAATTATTTCATATTTTTCATGCATTAATTCATGAACTGTAATCCCGAAGATTTGTGCCATATGCAATAGTTTTTCAGGAGTTGTACTTCGCTCTCCTCGCTCAAGTACACTAAGAGCACCCACTGAAAGCCCAATCATTTTTGCAAAATCAGCAGTCGAAATTTTTCTTAATTTTCTTTCTGATCTTATTCTGTTACCGATTTTTTTGTTAAAAGCCTGAGTATTAATAATTGCTCCAACTACCTTGTATTTATCAAGATCATCTTCCACGGCCTTAAGAATTTCATCTTCAGCATGTTCATTTGCCAACTTCATAGCTCTATCTTGAAGCTTCTTGTCTTTATAAAAAATGCCTTCTTTAAGTTCTGTGACATGGCATAGCCCTAAGTATTCCTCACTTACACAAAGATTTTTTGCTTTTTCGCAATACTCAGAAAATAAGCTATCTACTTCATCTTCTTCCTCAGTGGAAAGCTCTGAGAAAAACTTTGTATTAAGAAGTATTTCTGTAAAATTTGAATATGCGTGTATATTTACAGCTATTTTAATACTCTCATTAATGGAAGGCTTGCTAACACTCTCCCCTAAACGTAGCACAATTTCCAGAGCTTGCTTATAATCTTTACAAACAACAATGCTACCGATCAATAGCATTTTATTGTAGTTGCTTTTTAAGTTATCAAACTTTAAATTTTCTAATAAGGGAGAAACCAACGCATATGAAGACTTTAAATCATCTGTTAATCTATAATTAATCCATGCTTTAATCAAATACAAAGTATTTTCTATTTTTTGATCTGCATCATCTTCATAATTTTTTAGATACGCTTCAATGTCTTTTTTTAATGAATTTAGCTCTTTGATATCACGATTCCCAGTTAAGTTTCTAAAACGCTCCATTAATTTTTTTCTTATGTCATGATTTACTGTAGCTTTTCCCATAAAAATCCTCCTTTTACATGTGCATTATTCATCCTCTGGTAAATTTGGCTTACCTCCGCCTCCGAAAGGAATAACTACGATTGGTGCTTTCATCTTAACTCCCCCTTGTCAATGATAACATTATCTAAAATTAATAGTAACACATATTGATAGAATTGTCTATATAGATATTTAAAATAAAATCAACTTAATTTAATATCAATTTAGGATTACTAGTTGCATCCATTTGTTTGGGGGTAACAAAACACCACCAAACACCTACACCAGTATCACCACTAGGTTGAGATCCTTCATCATTAACAAATGCAGATACCGTAGAAAGTGTAATAATAGTACATGTAATAATAAAAAAGCCCATAAATTTAATTCTTTTCATCTTGTTCCATCCTTTCTTTATTTCAAGTAAATTATAGAACTCATCTAAAGACTATATATAATTAACACCCCTATATACTTTTCTTATGCATTATTTGAATTTTAAAATACTTATATAGGTATTAATGCAATAAATATCAATACATGATTTAAAATTATTTTTATTGACATTTATCTGCAAATAATATAAAATTGTATATAATAACTAAATTAAGAAATTTATGAGGTGGTTATCATGACATTAGATGAACTTAAAGCTATGGGTGAACGTATGAAAAAATGCAGGAAGGCACTGGGCTATACGCAAGAAGACATTGCTAAAATGCTTGGTATCCAACCAAATTCATATACGCGAATTGAAACTGCTGTTAACAATCCATCTCTTATGACATTTATAAGTATAGCGACTATACTCAATACTTCATTAGATTACTTAGTGTATGGGTCTGATTCTGTAAATGCAGAGATTTTAAAAAAGGTTTTGGGCGATATTAGTGAAGAAGATTTTCTGCGTGTAATTGAAGTCTGTGCAAAACTAGCAAGTACAAAAAAGAATGTTAAATAAGCTACTGTATAGCCAAACTCTTGGAGTTAAGCCGTTATATAGCAGCTTATTTGCTGTATGCCTTATTAAATTTGACAAAATGCAATATAGAATTACTCATTAAATAATTTAATAGGGATTTCAAACTCTTTATCACGCTGTATATAAACATAGCGATTCTGCATGTGCTAATTTTAAGGTTGCAAGCTGCTTCTCAACCTCATTCATCTTCAAATTCAATGTATTTCGTTCATTTTCTACAATATTACTCGTATTCACTATATACTCTTCACAAACATCACGACTGGGAAGGTATTCGCCTGCCAACTTTCCGTCAATTGTTACATTTGTTAGGGCTAACAAAGTTGATTCGCAACTTAAAACAGCCTGCAAATAAATTTTCAAATCAACACTAGGGTCATTCAAACTCATAATAATTCCTCCATTTTCACGTTGTTATTATAATTAATATATCATACATTAAAGCAATACGCAAATTAGCTTTCACACTATTTAAGAAAGTATATTGATTTTGCTACAAATCTATTGACAAGCCCTACAATTCGTGCTAAGTTTAATAATATAAAAATACATAAGGAGTGAAAATTATGTTAAGCGAAAAATTGACAGAAGTTTTGAATAATCAAGTAAATGCTGAATATGCTTCAGCATATCTATATCTTGCCATGTCGGCTGCTGCTGATGGAATGGGCCTAAAAGGCACTGCAAATTGGCTATTTGCTCAGGCACAAGAAGAGATGGCTCATGGAACAAACATATATCAATATATTTTAGAGCGTGGTGGAGTTCCAACTTTTCCAGCAATAGAAAAGCCACAGGCATCTTTTACTGATGTGAGCGAAATTTTTGAAATGGTTCTTGCACATGAGAAAAAAGTTACAAAAGCTATTAATGTCATTGCAACTCTTGCCATGCAAGAGCTAGACCACGCATGCTACCAATTTATGATGTGGTATGTAAATGAGCAGGTAGAAGAAGAGGCTAGTGTTTCAGAAGTTTTAGATAAGCTAAAATTTATTGGCGACAATAAAGGTATGCTACTTGCTTTAGACAATGAACTTGCTACAAGAGTATTTGTTAATCCGTTTCCAGCAAAATAATATTAAATAAACCGTCCCTATTAGGTGCGGTTTATTTAATACGTGCAGCATTGTAAAAATCTTTTAAATATGTTATAATACAAATGGGAGGCGATAATGATGGAGAAAAAAATTTATGTATTTGGGCACAGAAACCCCGATACAGATTCAATTTGTTCGGCCATTGCATATGCCGAGCTTAAAAGGCAATTAGGTCAAGCAGGTGCAACGGCTTATCGCCTCGGCGATATAAACGACGAAACTCGATTTGTGCTTGATTATTTTGATGTGCAAATTCCTGAAATTCTTTCAGATGTTGGTCCTACACTTAACGATTTAGATATTTACAAACCCCAAGCTATATCTTTGGATGCTTCTATAAAAGAGGCGTGGGATCAATTTAAAGTAACTCAAAAAAGCCGTATTTTATCTGTTGTTGATAAAGATGATAAATATAGCGGAATTTTATCTGTTTCCGATCTTACAGATTTTTTCATGGAGAATATTGATGAGGACACTGTTCGCCAGCATACTATACTATTTAAGAATATTATAAAAGTTTTAGATGTAACAAACATTCAAGGCAAATATAAGTACGAAAAAGTTGAGGGTAAAATATACCTAACAAGCAGATTAAAAGATGTATCTCTTTCAGACAAAGACATAGTAATAACTGGTGATGAGCAACTAGCACTTAAAATAGCTGAAGAAGGCAAATGCGGATGTTTAATAATAACAAACGGTATTTTACCAGCCAATATTGTAAGCAACTGTTGCGTGGTAAGCGTGGAAACTAGCCTTTTTAAAACCATAAATCTTATAAATCAATCTGTTTCGGTTGGCTCTTTAGCTAGAAGAGAAAATATTGTTGCATTTGCACTTGATTCGCACGTGGATGATGTTATTGGAATTGTGCAGTCATCTACATATAGAAACTTCCCTGTTATGAATGCAAATGGCGAATTTGCTGGGCTTATTTCTCGCAGGCACTTAATCGAATATAGCAAGAAAAACGTAATTCTTGTTGACCATAACGAAAGAAGCCAATCAGCAGAAGGTATAGAACAAGCCGAAATTTTAGAGATTATAGACCATCATAGAGTTGCAGATGTGCAAACAGATACCCCACTTTTCATAAGAGCCGAACCTCTTGGAAGTACCGCAACCATCGTGTACAAAATGTTTATGGAAACTCAAGCTGCTATTACAAGAAAAATAGCAGGTATGCTTATATCTGCAATCCTTTCAGATACTTTGATGTTTAACTCGCCAACCACAACTGAGGACGATAAAATTGCTGCAAAAAGACTCGCAACTATCGCTGAAGTGGATATAGACGATTTTGGGCGTAAAATGTTCTCTGTTTCAATGTCCTTAAAAGGTTCTCATCCTCGTGAAATTCTTTCGGTTGATAGAAAACGTTTTGCATTTGGTAAAAATGTTGTATTTATATCGCAAGTAAATACTCTAGATTTTAAATCTATAGTTGAAATGGGCGACGAGCTTGAAAAAGCAATGGACGAATTTGTTGCCGAAAGCAACTGCGATTTATATATTTTAATGATTACCGATGTAGTAGAATGTGGTACGCAGCTTTTAGTATCAGGAAGAGC
>WQZK01000162.1 GCA_009780765.1 Defluviitaleaceae bacterium | reverse complement strand
GTATGCTGCATGGTCGTTTTTGGAGTATGATAAAACCATTGATAACCGAATTTTTGGTAGTGGAGAACTTAAAAATTTCTTTGACATCCTTTTAAAATTAGTGCGTGAAGAAAAAGATTTTCGCGGTTGGGATGAAACAGGCGGCTGGGCAAGCGTTATTGCAAACACTGCTGGAATCCTTGAGACTATTGTTTCTGAAAGCAGCACTACCCACGCTGAACTTTTAACCCTAATGGTCACTATTAAAGACAAAATTTGTATTGATTACTATAGGTTTATAAACGGTGAAGACCATGCTTTAATTAACACCGTAATAAGCATACTTAATAGAAACCTTATCACCGAAGCCGAGTTTTCTAGCTGGGTTGATAGCTTTTTAGTGCTTAAGCCAAGCGGAAAGTCTTTAAGTGAAACTCGGCTTAGCCTTAACATGTTTGAGTTTTTCTTTGTAATGAGGCATCGTTTTGGAGAAAGCAATAAAAACCTTAGGCCATATGTTATAGATGCGATAGTAAAATTATTTTAAAAGGTAGTCCCTTGCAGGAGGCTAACATGAACAACGCAAACAAACTTCTTAAATTCCTTATTGGAATTGTAATAAATGTCACAGTTATGCTACTGGTTGTATACGCCCTTATTATTATCACAGGGCGTTCTTTCGATATGGGTCAAGATATTGTTGCCGACTTAGTTGGCGAATATGGGGAAGGCGTTGAAATTGAGATTGAGGTTTCTGACGATGTTAGAGTTAACGATCTTGCAAATATCTTAGCCGAAGCTGGCATTATAAACTCTCCTCTGCTTTTTAGGCTAGAAAATATTTTGCAAGGCACAAACCACACAATAACAGCAGGCACTTACACGCTTAACACCACTATGAATTCTATCGAAATTGTAAACACACTTAGGCAAAATAATGCTATTGCAACCGATGTTGTTATTACAATCAGGGAAGGTTTTAGGCTTGTAGATATTGCCGAATATTTAGAAACCATGGGCTTTTTTACGGCAGAAGAATTTTTGTTTGCCGCTAACCACTCACGCTTTAATCACTCGTTTTTAGTAGATATTCCGATACGTGAAAATCAGCTCGAGGGATATTTATTCCCCGATACATATCGTGTTTTTCCAAACTCTACACCTGAGATGATTATAAATCGCCTGCTTGATAGGTTTGAAGAAATTTATGCACCACACGCACAAAGTGCTCGTGCCATGGGCTTAACTATGGACGAAGTTATAATAATCGCATCTATTATTGAGCGCGAAACTCGCATACAAGATGAAAAAGAGCATTTCTCACAAATTATACACAATAGGCTTGAAGCAGAATTGCCTCTTAACATGCCGTCTACTATTTCATACGTGGTTGATAGACCACGAGATAGGCTTAGCCATAACGATTTTAATATAGATTCGCCTTTTAACACCTTTATCCATGATGGACTTCCAGTTGGACCAATCTCAAACCCAAGCGAGGCATCTATTATTGCAGCAATCAATCCATCTTCCGGCAATCTGTTATATTTTATTATGAATGAAGATGAGCCTGGCGAACATATTTTTTCTCATGAAGACAATTTTGGCGAGGACAATGATGACGATGGAGATAGTTAACAGCGAAGTTAAAAATTACTTAAGCACGCTTTTGGGTAATTATAGTGGTGAACTTGAAACTCTTAGAGATTATGCAGAAAAAAATAACCACCCTATAATCCCAAAAGATGTTGCAAATTTTTTAAAAACTATTATACACATTAAAAAACCTACACAAATCCTTGAAATTGGGACTTGTATAGGTTTTTCGTCGATATTTATGGCTTTAAATACACCAGAAAATTGCCATATCACAACAATCGAAAAGGATGAAGGCTTGATAAAGATTTCCCAGGAAAACTTTGAAAAATTTAGCGTTTTAGATAAAGTCACACTTTTAGAGGGCGACGCTTTAGAAATTTTATCAAAAATAAATACAAAGTTTGATTTTATATTTTTAGATGCCGCAAAGGGGCAATATATAAACATGCTGCCCGACATAATTAGAATTTTAAAAATTGGCGGCATTTTAATTGCCGATGATGTTTTAATCAAAGGTAAAATTTGTGTAAAGAATCAAAATGAGGTTGAAAAAAGGTGGCGTACAATTTATAATAGAATGTGTGAGTTTTTGCATGTGATGCACAATACCGATGGTTTAGAAAGCACAATACTTCCGCTAGACGATGGGGTTTTAATGAGCGTAAAAACAAAGGAGATAAGCATACTGTGAAGAATATAGAACTTTTAAGCCCTGCGGGCGACTTAGAAAAGTTAAAAATAGCTATAAACTATGGTGCAAACGCCGTTTACATGGGTGGCAAAAGCTTAGGGCTTCGTGCCAAGGCAAAAAACTTTGACTACTCTGAAATGGAAGAGGGCATAAAATTTGCACATAAACATAACGCAAAAGTTTATATAACTGCAAATATTTTTGCACATAATGACGATTTTTTTGGTGCAGAAGAATATTTTAAAGAGCTTTACAACCTTGGCGTTGATGCTTTAATTATTTCCGACCCTGGAATTTTTACGGCAGCAAAAAATGCGGTTCCTAACATGGAAATACATATAAGCACACAGTCGAACACTACGAACTACGCAACATGCTTGTTTTGGAAACAATTAGGTGCTTCTCGTGTTGTTCTTGCTCGTGAGCTTTCTTTTAAAGAGATTAAAGAAATTTATGAAAAAACGCACCACACAGGGCTTGAAATAGAGGCTTTTGTGCATGGTGCAATGTGCATTTCTTATTCTGGCAGATGCCTTCTAAGTAATTACATGACAAATCGTGATGCTAACAAAGGCGAATGTTCGCACCCTTGCCGCTGGAAGTATCATCTTGTTGAAGAGGAGCGTCCGAGTGAATATATGCCTGTTTTTGAGGACGAACGGGGCACATACATCTATAATTCTAAAGATTTGTGCATGATAGAGCATATTGGTGATATGATTGACTCAGGCGTTAAAAGCTTTAAAATCGAAGGTCGCATGAAAACATCATACTACGTTGCCGCTGTTACAAAAGCATACAGGCAGGCGATTGATGATTATTTAGAAAACCCCGAAAAATATAACCACAACAAAGAGTATTATATGAACGAACTAAAAAAATCTAGCCATCGTGATTTTACAACAGGCTTTTATTATGCTCGCCCTGATGGCAATGAACAAATTTATACAAATAATTCTTATATACGAAACTACGATTTTGTTGGCCTTGTTGATGATTATGATGAAGTATTGGGCTACGCATTTATAGAGCAACGCAATAAATTTGTTGTTGGCGACGAGGTTGAAATTTTAAGAGCCAATGGCGAAAATTTTACACAAATTATTTCTGAAATTTATGATATGCGTGGAAATGCTTTAACCGAAGCACCCCACCCTAAGCAAAAGCTAAAAATAAAAATAGATAAACCCGTTAAGGTTTACGATATATTAAGAAAAAAGGAGAATAATGATGAATCCATTACTGTTTAAAAAAATTGGCATCATTTGCCTAGCATCACTATTTTTTTTAACTGCATGCAATTCTGGAAATAGCGAAGAACTGCCAAACACCGTAAGAATTGCAATCAATACTGAGCCTGATAGCTTACATCCACACCTCTCTGCCACGGCAGACACTGCTTCGATGATGAACAACGTGTTTGAAGGACTTGTTGGTATTGATGAAAATGCTAACATCATCCCTAAAATTGCACACAACTGGACTATTAGTTACGATGGGCTTTTGTACACTTTTACTATAAGAGATGATATTTATTTCCATAATGGCGAAAGGCTTACAATTGACGATGTTTTGTTCTCACTTAACCGTCTTGCAGGGCTTGACGGTGAGCCACCTGCAAGTAGCAGATTTAATACAGTTGTGGCAATAGAGCAAACTAGTGAAAACGTTGTTACCATTACATTAAGCGAAAGAAATGCCTCGTTTTTGGTAACTTTAACAGCAGCAATTATACCAAGAAATTATCACGAGCAAAGTACTCACCCAATTGGCACAGGGCCTTATAAATTTGTGTCTTACACGCCTGGCCAAAATCTTATTTTGGCGTTAAACCCAAATTATTATGACCCCGCAAATGCAGGCACAATAGAAAATGCCGAATTTGTTTTTATGACAGACGATTCGGCTCAACTTCTCGCCCTTCGCTCAGGCTCTATCCACATGTTTAGAACAAGCGGCGAAATTATTGAACAAATTAACGAACAAGAGTTTGCAACGCACCGTAGCCCTTCTAACTCGGTTCAGCTTCTTGCCCTTAATAACGATGTTTTTCCGTTTAACGATGTTAGGGTTAGGCAAGCTTTAAACTATGCTGTTAATCGTGAAGAGGTATCTTTGTTTATAACAAACGGCACGAGCAACACAACTTACACTACATTAACGCCTGAATTGTTTTGGTATAACCAAGAAACTGAAAATATTTTCGCACATAACATAGAAAGAGCCAAAGAACTTTTACAAGAAGCTGGTTTGGGTGGTGGTTTTAATATGGAAATAACCGTGCCATCTAACTATGCTTTTCATGTAGATACTGCTCAGGTACTTGTTGAACAGCTTTTAAGCATCGGTGTAAATGCCGAGATTAGGCTTGTAGAATGGGGCATTTGGCTTGATGAAGTTCATGCTCAAAGAAATTACCAGTCAACTATAGTAGCTCTTGCAGGCAGGGCAGACCCGCACGAGGTTTTCCAACGCTTCCATTCAGAATGGGGTAGAAATTTTGTAGGTTTTAATAATCCTGAATATGATAGACTTGTAGACTTAGGGCTTGTTGAAACAGACCTGCAAAGAAGAATAGAAATATAT
>WQZK01000161.1 GCA_009780765.1 Defluviitaleaceae bacterium | reverse complement strand
TTTAGAGCAACATCAATAATTTTTATATCACTTGTTTGAATCTCTGAAGCAGCCAGCGTTAGCCGCCTGCAACGTATATATTCTGACAAAGGAACACCAGTTATATACGAAAACATCCGTTGAAAATGATGCACTGAGCAACAAGCAATTTGTGCTACATTTTCAGATGAAATTTCACCCATCAGATTGGCTTCAATATATTTCATAGCATTGTTTAAACTGTTAAACACATCCATAAGACTCCCCCCCCTTTCGTAAATTGATTATACCAAAATAAAAATAACTATGCCTTGCATTTAATGTGCGAAAAAAATCATGCGTTATAGATATAGATTAATAACCTCTTAGCAATTGACTATACATAAGAATCTTTATCAAGTTTGACATACTTTCGCTACTATCATTTGAAACTTGACTGATATTTTGAGGAGTGTTTTCAACTACAGCACGCACTCCACCACACTCTTGAGAAAGCCGACCCCATGTGATAGGCCCAACTATACCGTCGGTTACTAAGCCGAATCTACGCTGAAAGTTTGTAACTGCCTCGAATGTTCTTGGCCCAAAAATTCCATCTACAGAAAGCCCTGCACCTATAGCCCTATTTAAGCAAGCTTGCACCTGTGCAACCGAATCGCCACGGGAGCCTACTCTTAACAATGTTCCCGGATATGAAGGTAGCCCAGCACTTCCAACATTTCCGCTACTCCCCAGCGGCAAAGCTTCGCGAATGCCCTCTGCAATAGCTCTAGCTATATTATTTACATCAAAGCGAGCCATATCATTAGGGTTATTAATAAATGCAACCTCTAAAAGAACCGCTGGCATATTAGTTAAGCGAAGTATAGCAAAATTATCTTGCCCAGCAGAGTTTACACTCGTTTTCACACCACGATTTGCGAAGCCTAATCCCGCCATCCGTCTAAGAATTGCATCGGCCAGTGTTCTCGCTCTGCCACTATCTCTTATACTTACAAAAGCTTCGGAGCCTGTGCCAGGAGTTCCAGAGTTGCTATTCATATGAATTTCTACTAAAGCTTCTGCACGCTCGCTGTTTGCAAGGTTTGCATCTCTTGTAATACTTCTGTCCACATCAGTTGTACGGTTGTTAGTTACAGTATAACCTAAGCCTCTTAAAATACTCGTTACTGCATTGCTAACTGCTAAATTCAAGTCTTTCTCACGCCTACCACTTACTCCAATTGCTCCTGGGTCGCTTCCGCCGTGCCCAGCGAATATAGCTATTTTCACCATTATAATCACAACCTTAATTTTGTTTCATAGTAGTAAACAATATATGATGCAAAAGGCCAATCTGTGATATAGTGAGTTAACTTCTAAATTCTCTGCTTTAACTTGCAGGGAGTTTTGCAAGTTAAAGCAGTGTTTATTATATTTGACCATTAGCACTGGCGAACAAAAAAGATCCTATCCCAACAGCTACAGACAAATTAAGCGAATCTACCATATGTGACTGGAGAAGTTTTACGCTTGTACCAATATTGTGATAATAATCTGGCAATCCTGTAGCTTCGTTACCGAAAACTAAAGAATATCGCACATCTTTTGGACAGCTTTCTACACCAAGCTGTACTTTTCCATCTAGCATAAATGGATATAATTTGTGAGTTTTAAAAAAATCTCTATACGCTTCAATAGAGTCGTATTGCACAATTTCTAATCTAAATAATGCTCCCATTGACGCTCTTATGGTTTTTGGATTCCATATATCAGCCGCAGGAGTTATAATCGCAAGATTTGTGATATTAACGCCCGCTAATGTTCTAATTACGCTACCTAGATTGCCCATATCCGATGGATTTACCAAAACAACATGCGGTGCAGAATCTGATAATTTACAGTCGTATTTAGAAAACAAAGCCAATACATAAGTATTTTCTTTTTGGTTTATTCTTTTAAACATGCGGTCGTCTTTCAAAACTTCAACCGATTTCATACGACATAACTCCAAGAGTCCATCTGTATCACGATATGATGAATGAATAACCACACTTTCTACTATTTCAGGTCTTGTGTATAACAATTCTATCACAGCGTATGCACCTGAGGCATAAGAATGCTGTGAATCTTTTTTATATGGTTTTATTGCGTTTTTCATTTTGAACTCGCTCCTTAATTGTAAATTAATTTTAAGGATGCAAAGTCCAGAAATGGCACTAGTTAATATCTCCATGCAAAATGTGCCAAGTTTCTAACGGACTTCGCATGGAGTACAAACAGTACTAACACATCAATGGTAATACGATTAAACATTCTATCACCCCCTATTTTGGATTTTCTATGAATCGAAGTTTATTTGCAACAAAAAAACCTCTTTCAACATTTTAGTTGAAAAAGGTTAATAAGCATACGTAATATACCAAAGGGACATACTTCCCCCTTTAGCAAGATACAACGTAAACATTAACAATCCAATCCCAACACAAAACAAGCCTTATATATTTAGGCCTTATTTAATATATTTGTGGTTGATTGGATTATTTATTCATCTGCCGCACCTCTTAATCATAGTTAAATTAATTATAGCACACACCAAGTAAAAATGCAACACTTTTAATCTACATAAGCTTCCATCCTGCTTTTATTACCCCTTTTTCAAGTGCCACTTTCATTGTTAACCTCTCTATATATTCGTCGCTACGCCTACCGTGTATTAACATTCTTGCTTCAATTTCAACTTTATTACCTATCTCGTCTGCACTTTCTAAGTTAATTAAGCGTAACCTAGCTTTTCTAAGGTTAGATATAATTGCAGAGCGTATTGCGGGCTCATCGTCTTCACCACATGTTACGGACAGTATATAAGTATGCTCTTCTTCATCAAAGCGAGCAAATGGCTGGATTCTCCCACCAACGAATCGAAAAATTAAGTTGCTACAAATTAAAATGGCAACCGCAACACTTGCATGAAGAATAAAACCACTACTCGTTAAAACTCCAATAGCAGCCGTACACCACATTGTCGCCGCTGTGTTTAGTCCCTTTACATTAAGCCCTTCTTTAAACATAATACCACTACACAAAAAACCTATACCCGTAACAACTTGTGCGGCAACGCGAGTTGTATCAGCAACACCCATTAACTGAGAAAATATAGAAAACAAACATGCTCCTATACTTATCAAAACATTAATTCTTATAGCCATAGAATGAGAAGTTAGTTGCCTTTCTAAGCCTATAAGAAATCCAAACAGAACCGCACAGCTAATTCTAACAGCAAAATCAAATAATGTCATTATTTCACCTCAAAATGCACAATATAAAAAATAAACGGAGAAAAGGGGATTCGAACCCCTGCACCGCTTTCACGGCCTACCCGCTTTCCAGGCGAGCCCCTTAAACCACTTGGGTATTTCTCCATACGAATCAATAATCTCGGCGACAAAAGCCGATTTTACAAAACAAAACTTCTAAATAATTGTATTACATTTTAGCACAAAACTTGTTAAAATCAAAGCTTTCAACTGCAATATCCCAAATTTCATTATTAACTGGTTGTGTGGTACAACCCGCTTCTTGTGCTATTTCTAAAACATGCCTTATAAACAGGCTAATAGTATCTTTAGATGTTAAAAGTTGCCTTTCTATAATTTTACCCCATATAGGTGTATAAGAGTAAAACTCTGAATTTTTAAATCTTTTAAGCAGGTCATCTATTTTATACTCAACTCTACGCTCTGTTATTTTTATAGTTCTATTATTTACTTCCAAAATTGTATATGGAGCATTTTTATTGCAATCAAGAGGTAAGCCGCAAGAACCTGGATTTATAAAAATTTTCCCCTTATACTGCATATTAAATTGTAGGTGATTATGCCCAAACAAATATACCCCATCAGGCAGTTTATTAATATCTTCAACAACATCTTCACGAGAAAGTGCTTCTTCTTTAGCAAGCTCAAGATACTCTTTATGTGTAAACGGCTTTATTTCTGCTTGATCTCTATAATGTGAGCTATGAAAATAATTTACCCGTGTGCCTCTGTAAAATATATTAGACGAATGTGATAAGTATATCTCTAGTCCATTATCTGAAATATTAATGTTCTTTGGCAAATTTGGCAAAAACTCCAAATTTACCTTAGAAAGTGCACGATAAGCATAAAGCAAGGGTTTATATTGTTCATGATAGCTTTTATCATCTAGCATACCTTCTTGATCTTGATTGTACGTAGTTGCCAAATAATCTTCATGGTTTCCACGAACAATTACAATATTTTCAAGATTTCTAATAATGTCAACTACTTCATTCCCAAGAGGCACACCAATCGTAGCATAATCGCCAAGAAACAAATATTTATCAACATTATGTTTTTTTGAATCCGCCAACACCGCCTCTAAAGCAGGTGCGTTGCCATGTATATCAGAAATTATTGCGTATTTCATAGAACAAGCTCCATTCTTCTTATAGCACTTTTAGTTTAAAGCAATCATCACAGCGTGAAGTGATTTGAATAGATGATTGGGCTGACTTTAAGCAGAATTTCTATACTGTAATAATAGCCCTATTATACATTATACCACAATCAAAAATTTAATTCAATCGCTTGCATAAAAAGATTTATTATGGTAATATATTTCTTTGAAGGAGTGTTTTTTGTGGGATTTATAGAATTATTTTTAATTGCAATAGGCTTATCGGCAGATGCTTTTGCTGTAGCAATTTGCACAGGGCTTGGCATTAAAAAAATTAACATAAAAAAATCATTAATTATTGGTCTATACTTCGGCATTTTTCAAGCAGGTATGCCTGTAATTGGGTATTTTCTTGCAATGTGGTTTTCTGATAGGATAGTTAGATTTGGGCCATATATTGCATTTGTGTTGTTATTATTTCTTGGT